>JAYUOX010000194.1:0-4472 GCA_043760595.1 Cytophagales bacterium | reverse complement strand
ATTATGAATCAAGTAGGTTCAAAATTCAAAATTGACTTTGGTGAAATCAAACATTTTACAGAATTTAAAACGTCGTTTAAATTTGAATGACTACTTATGTTTCTTCAAAGCTATCATTTTAAGATAAAATATTTAACTTTATCCTAAATATATTCAGTCGTCTATACGTAGAAATTATCTATCATTTCTAAAATTAAATCCCAAAATCATGAAAGAATACAAAGTTGAGACTCTCATTTTTTACTCAAAATTAACGCTTGACTCCGAACATATTGCTAAAAGTTCTAAAATAGCTATTCAAGAAAAATTGAATGAATACGCTGCACAAGGTTACAGACTGACTTCTACTAGTTCTACGGGTTTTGGGTCGGCTGTTTACATTTACTTGTACTTTGAGAAAGATGTTTAATGGAAATTGTAAAAGAATGCGAAATAAAAATCTCTCTCAGTATATACTGACGGAGAATCATTAAGTAATCTATACAATTTAAACGGTATTTTTATTTTGTTTAAGTAATTGGTAATCAGTACTTTGAAGTACTAATTACCAATTACTGCTTAATATTTCTATAAAACTGATTTCTACAACATCCCCACAAAATTATCAAATAAATAACGTGAATCATGCGGTCCAGGAGAAGCCTCTGGGTGATGCTGTACTGAGAAGGCAGGTCTGTCGGTTCTGCGTAAGCCTTCCACCGTTTTATCGTTCAGATTTATGTGCGTAAGTTCCACATTATCAGCCGCTTGCAACTCCTTCATCTCTACGGCAAAACCATGATTTTGGGAAGTAATTTCTGAAAGCCCTGTAACTAAATTCTTCACGGGATGATTTAATCCACGGTGTCCGTTTTTCATTTTATACGTCGAAAGTCCAGAAGCCTGAGCCAAGATTTGGTGTCCCAAACAAATACCAAAAGTTGGATTATTCCCATCCACGATTTGCTTTACCGTCTCAATCGCATAGGGCATCACGGCTGGGTCGCCAGGACCGTTTGACACAAAATAGCCATCTGGATTCCATGCTTTCATTATCTCAAAAGACGTTTTGGCAGGAAATACTTTTAGGTAACAACCTCTGTCGGTTAAATTACTCAAAATACTTTTCTTTACGCCCAAATCCAAGACTGCCACCTTCTTGTCTGCTTCGGGATTTCCCAAGAAATACGTCTCTTGCGTACATACTTGCGAAGACAATTCCAAGCCCTCCATTGGTGGCACTTTTGCTAATTCTTTTTTTAGTTCCTCCACGTCCAAAATCTCCGAAGAAATGATACAATTCATCACTCCTGCCTCACGAATATGACGTACAATTTGACGAGTGTCCACGCCCGAAATACCCACGATGTTCGCTTTTTCAAAGTAATTTTGAAGAGAATCATCGGCAGTTTTACGTGAATGAATGGGTGAAAATTCATTACAAACCATCCCCGAAATCTTCACAGACGACGATTCTGCCTCCAAATCCTCCACGATTCCATAGTTTCCGATGTGTGAAGTCGTATTGACTACCACTTGTCCAAAATACGAAGGGTCAGTGTAGATTTCCTGATAGCCTGTCATACCCGTATTAAAACAGATTTCTCCGCCACTCGTCCCGATTTTTCCGAGTGCATTTCCTTTAAAAAACGTACCGTCTTCCAGTAATAAAATGGCTGGTTGGCTTTGTGTTACTTTCATTTATCCTTGCTTTTATTTGATTAGTATTTAGAATTTTAGTATATTTGTGGCATCTAAACAGAACGTTCCGGACGTATGCGTGACCTTTAAAGTACATGGCGCTTGTTTGATTGTTAAGCCCCTACTTTGTAGAGGCTTTTCTTTTATATAATGTCTTCATTGCCAAGCTCTTACGTTTCCTTCTTACTTCTTCTATATAGAAATAACAGATCCCATTTATCTCCTTTTCGTACCTTATTAAGTCTGTTCCGACATTACTTTTTTCTCCCAAGGTAATAATGTCTGGACTTTTCACAATAATTGGAATCAACAAATAATCATCTACCGTAACGGCAATCTGTCCTCTACTTATTTCTTTACTTTCCTGACCGTGTTTATTGTGTGTATGAACAATTGCGTAATTATCAATAGTCCTTTTGAAAGTCTTTTTTATATCTTTTAGTAGTTCTTCAAAAAACAGTAACTCATCTAATTCTAAAAAGTGTAGCTCTATTGTTTTCAGGTGGTTAGATGTATCTTCAAAAGCGTACATTATCAATTCAGATAGCTCATCATTCATTTTTCATAAAATTATTGTGGTTAAGTACTCGTTTGAATTTAGGCATTTTGCCGTTACAATTATGTTATTTTAAATCATAAGTATTTGGTTGTCAATTCTGTAAGGTTTATCATAAACTAATTACTACCGAGTGCTTATTCTTAAAATTCTACAAAAAAGGAGGTCAATAAACTTGACCTCCTAAAATATCTTTAAAACCACAAAACGCCTTTCATTGAAGGTAAATCTTCGGTTATTTTCCAGTTTTTGTTCATTCGTGTTTTGTAATTTCTAATTCTGCTACAAAGATAAGTTATAAATGATTTTTGGGCAAATTATTTTTGTAATCAAAAGTATGAGTAAAATACTCCTCCCCAAAAAATTTCGAGGGTAATGATGCTTTTACAGTACAGTAGAAAACGCTAAAAATACCTTTATCTCAAAAACAAATCCCCATGAAAAATCTTCTCATTTTCTGTTTCCTCATGCTCAGTTTTGTTAGCTTTGGACAAACGAATTCTAATGAAAATGTCATTGCGGCTTCTCAACTATTTCTAAAATCCTTAGAACCCGAAAAGTTCCAGAAAGCCTTTATGCCTTACGAAACGGAGGAGAGACGAAACTGGTATTTTGTACCCATCGAAAGAAAAGGACTACCGATTTTGGAGATGAATGATGCTCAAAGAATGGCAGCAATAAATCTCGTAAAAGCCTCTGTGAGTCATTCTACCCACGAAACGACCTCAGCGATAATGCAATTGGAGGTTGTTTTGAAGCTGATTGAAAAACTCCCTATCGAAAATCACCGTCGTCATCCTAGTAAATATTACTTCTCAGTTTTCGGAACACCCGATGCTCAAAAACTTTGGGGTTGGCGAATTGAAGGGCATCATATTTCGTTGAATTTTTCTTCTGAAAACGGTAAAATTATTTCAGGAACTCCGCTTTTCTTGGGTAGCAATCCTGCCATCGTGCCAGAGGGTTTTCCAGAGGTGGGTAAACAATTACTCAAAAAAGAAGAAACAATGGGCTTGGATTTATTGCATTCTTTTTCGGAAGAACAGTTGAAAAAAGCTACCGTTTCGGATAAAACTTTTCCAGAGATTTTTTCTTCAAATTTAGCTCATTATTCACAACCAGATAGCGTAAAAAATGGAATTTCGTTTGGTGAAATGACAAAATCTCAACAAAGAGACCTCATCAAATTGATTAGTTTTTACGTAGAAAGATACCCCTTTGGATTTGCTAATGAGTTTATGGAAAAAATAGAAAAAGCTGGTTTTGACAAACTCATTTTTACGTGGATGGGAGCAAAAGAAGCCAAAATAGGCAATGGAGGGCATTATTACCGAATCCAAAATCCAGTTCTATTCATTGAGTACGACAATACCCAAGCCAACGCCAACCACGTGCATACCGTTATCAGAGACCTGACCAATGACTTTGGGGAAGATTTATTACGTAAACATTATGAGGCGGAACATAAGTAGGGGTTTAGGGGTTCATGGGATTGGAGGTATTGTAGGATTCACGGGGTTTTAGGGATTATGGGTGTCTTAAACCCCATTACCCCTAAGATTTCTAAATTCCTAAAATTCCTAAAAAATCATAATCCCTAAAACTCCATGAACCCCCAAACTCCAACTATCATCTACACCCGCCCAACCGACCATCTTTTGATGCTTTTGGGTGGACTGGGTACGTCTTTATATATGATTTTTTTCTTGGTTCAGACCGAATATTTATTGGGATTTTTGTTTATAGGATTGGCTATCTTCCTGATTTATAGGTATATACAAAAATCGAAACCTCAGCCAAAACTCATTCTCAGTAAAGACGGTATTCAGGTAATTGGGCAACCTTTTGTTTCGTGGGCGATGGTGCATGGTTTACAGATTCGCCCTGATATTAAAGGAAATGATTATTCCGAGACCTTCGTTTTTACGAATAATGGACGGATTCAGGAGTTTTCAATTCCGAAACTACAGATAACCTCTTGGCAATTGGAGCGACTTCTTGAAGAATATCGGGAGGCGTTTTTGGGTACTCAAAATATTGATGTGCCGACCAGTTCACCTACGGAAAAATTATGATGACAAAATAGTTATTTCAGAATAAAATTTGGTACAGGTACTTAGGGCTTAATATTTAAGACCTAAGTAGGGGTTAGGATTTAGTTGTTAGGGGTTTTAGATATAACCAATTGACAGTCAAATGATTATAATTTATCCAAACATAAACTAATTAATAACGG
>JAYUOX010000193.1:0-4476 GCA_043760595.1 Cytophagales bacterium | reverse complement strand
CTTTGAATTCCATAAAAGAATATTTTGCTGAAAATTCTCTTCTTCCAACTCTGGTAAAACCAGCAGCTATATCAGTGTACCAAAACTTTATGTTGGCTTGAAACTGCTCAATCTTTTCTAAAATGATGGCAGTTGTACCTCCAGTACCTGCTCCGACTTCCAATAGTTGTATAATTGAATTTGGGTTTTTCCGTAGTTTTTGTACAACTAAATCTGTTACTTGTGAAGCTACAGAATTATTCATATACGTCTGAATGCAACCCGTGTAAGCCGCAGCAATAAGCGACATATCTCCTCCTGGAAACATCACTTCTAAATAGGTTCTTTTGCCAGAAAGTACATCTGGAAGCCCTGAAATACAAACGGTTACAAGTTTTAAATTTGGTTTGATAAAATCATAAAGGATTCTATCGTCAGTTAAGTATGTTCCTTCGGTGGCTTTTAGAAAACGGATTTCATCAATCATTTCAGGTGAATTAACGAAAGGACTAACCGTAATTCTATTCTCATTACAAGTGATGTATTCAGCCCTTTCCAGAATATCAAGAAGTGCCTCGAACAACCTGTTTTGGCTTGGAATAATATTTAAGAAGTTTTTTAATATCTCTTTATGGTAAATGGATTCTGGAAAACGGAAGACATCCATTCGGTGAAAAGCATCTATTACCAATAGTTTGACATAGTTGTTTAGTAACTCTTCGCCTTCAACGAATTGTTCGTTAGAGATCCCGACGGCGTTTTTGAGAGAATCGTCTTGATAAATTTCTGCGGGGTAATTCAAAGTAGTATTCATAGTTTTTAAGTTTAAATATTTGTTGTTTTTTCGAGGAATAAACGCATTTCACAACTTGCAACGGGAACTCCCAAATATTCGGAATTACCTCTGATAATGAGAATGTCAGTCATATTGTGTGTTACGGTGGTAGTAGTTATTAACTCTTGCCGAACGGGAACAAGGTTAAATAGTTTAAAATCTTTGATTACTGCTATGAATCCGACTCGGGGAGGTAAGTTTTTATGTGTTCCCTCATAGCCAAAGTGTAAAGCTACCGTCTGAGCAATATTTTCGATAATACCCGCCTCTTGGAAAAATCCATCCGTAACTAAGATATTGTTCGAGCGAATCTGGAACCCCGATACTACTTGTTCGGGTGAATATTCTAATAAATTATCTACCATCACGAAGGGATCTCGGTGGGGTATAAATTTTGTTATTTTCTGAATATCAATTAGGGGGTATATGCGGTTTGTCATGGTTTAGTAATTAAGATAAAACTATAATTGGTATCCTTGAATTGGTTAATAATCAAAACGTATTTGGCATCATGTTTCATCGGAAAGTCGAACATTGATACTGGTAAGGCTTGAGTCAAATAATTGGTAGCCACTTCTAAGGCAAAAGCGGTTGAAGTAGGATATTCACCGCACAAATTTTTGAAATAAATACTATCATTTTTCTCAAATAGCGTTTTTTTGATAGACCGTATTTTATCATCCCAAAGGGTATTTCCAGAATTTCCTAAGAGTACCAAATCAATCTGACGAACTGTTAAATTATTTTTTTCTAACAAATTTATTATTTCCTGATTTACTTCTTCTGTTGAAATGGGATTGTATAAAAGCTCCATTGAGAGTATTTGGGCTAATGTTTTATCATTTTTTTCGGAAGAAATAATGGTGAATGTCGCCCCTTCGCCAGGAATTACAGCTTCTTGATTAGGGCTTTCAACTTGTTCGTAACAAGATTTTACATAACCAGCTCTTCTATACATTTCGGTTCGTAATTCGGGTAATTCATCTACTCCACCCACCAAAATATTTTGAGGTTCCGTTTTTTCCCCTAACAACATCATGGCATCCATCAAAGCACTCTCAAAAGAAAACCCTCGATGAGCGTAAGTAATATTGTATTGATAACACTTTATGCTAAGGGCAATTTGCCCCGCTACTGTATTATGTAAAGCCTGAATAAATGTGGTGGGCGATAGCATCTTTTCCTCTTTTTCAATTAGAGCAGTTTCAAACTTTGTTGATGAATCGAAGCCCCCCCATCCTGTTCCAACTGCTATGCCGTCCACTTGTTGTAAATCAGCATTATCAATACATTGAAGTGCCGAAAACAAACCCATTTTTACTAATCTGGACATTCTTCGCTGATCGCCAGATGAGATAAAAGCCTGATAATTTGGCTCAATCGCTTGGAAACTATCCGTTTGAGGCAAACAAAACTCTTGGGTAAAATCTTGCGGAACTATACTTGCAATACTGTTGATGTAAGTTGCCATGGTGTTTTAGTTTAGAGAAAAAATAACTGATGCACAAGCTCCACCCATACCTGCCGAATTGGAAAGTACGTGCCTAACATTTACATCTCTTTCGAGTGCCGTGATGGGCTTCATCTGGTGTTCTTCGATGCACTGCTTAAAATTAAGGTTGGGTACTTTTATTTGATTTTGTAAGCATAAAATAGAAATAACCGCTTCAATTGCCCCTGCCGCAGCCAGCGTATGACCCGTAAAGCCTTTGGTTGAACTGAAAGAAACATCAGCACCAAACAAATTTTTGATTGCCCAGCCCTCTGTGAGGTCGTTATTACCTGTGGCAGTTCCGTGTGCATTCACATAGTCAATTTCTTGAGCTTTGAGATTGGCAACGCTAAGTGCATTTTGCATAGAAGCATAAAGCCCAGCCCCATCTGGCGATGACGACGTTTGATGGTAAGCATCATTAGTTACACCGTACCCACTCAATTTTACTAAAACTTTATTGTTGGATTTTTGTAAAGATTTTTCATTCTCTAAAACCAAAAAGGCGGCACCTTCCCCCAGATTTAAGCCTTGCCTATTTGCATCAAAAGGACGACAAAGCTCGGTTGAAAGCAACTGTAAAGAATTAAAGCCATTAAACGTCAATTTACAAAGGGCATCCGCTCCACCAACAAGTACACGGTCAATAAAACCACTCTTCAACATTCTGGCTGCCAAAGCAATGGCTTGAGTAGAAGATGCACAGGCAGTATTGAGGGTAGTAACGTAATGTTTTATTCCGAAATAATCGGCAAGGTATTCAGTACAATCTCCATCATCTTCTGTGTCAATAAAATTGGCTGTTTTTTTACCCGCCAAGAAATCTTCAAAATACAGTTCCGTAGTGTTTGCACCACCCACGGTGGTGGCAGAAATTAAACCCGTTCTGATACCATCACCGCTTAAATATCCTGCTTGATTGAGAGCTTCTTGGGCAGCAAATAAGCCTAATAGTGTCGTTCGGGTGGTGTGTCTATCAGGAGAAACCTGTACTTTTTCTCTTAACTCTTGGTCAGTCATTTTGACTTCTCCCAACACAAAATCCGCTTGATGGCGAGTATTTAGGATAGAAACTGGAGCAATTCCAGAACGGCTATTTATCAGACTATCAAGGGATTGGCTAACATTATTGCCAATGGCAGACATCATGCCCATACCCGTTACATATATATTCATGCTGTTTTAAGATTATTAGGCTTCCACCAACTCACGTTCTTCTACAATAAATGCTGCTAAAGTTGCCACAGAAGTAAATGCTTCTTTTGATTTATTAGGGTCAATTTTTATACCGTAATGTTGTTCAAGTAGCACCACTATTTCGAGTGCATCTATTGAATCAAGACCCAAGCCCTCTCCAAATAAAAGGTCATTTTCATTGATGTCACTGGGTTGTACATCCACTAAGTTTAGTTGCTCAATAATTTGAACTTTCAGGTTTTCTACAAGCGTTTGCATGGCTTAAATGGTTTAATTGTTAAATACGTTTGATTGTCTATTTATCAGTACATCAACTATGATAACATTAATTTTTAACTGATTTTCATTCAAATTTGCACTCTTAAAATTACACCCTAAAATATTTTATACTAATGTCTATTTTAGCCATACTAATCTTTATTTTAAGACTATTTATAAAGTTTCGGAACTATAAACTATTTGGCACAAAGACTAATTCCAATAACAAAAGCCTTCCAATATCCATAGCGAGGGTTTTAAAACCCTCGCTATGGATATTGGAAGAGCGATTTGCCAAATTCTTTATAATTCCGTAAAGTTTTAAAGCAATTCCCAAAAAGACCATGTTGGGGTTACTTTATTGGCTATTGTAGTATGTACCTGTGGTTTCAAAAATTGGTAAAACCCAAGATTGGTATAGTCAAAACTATCAATCGTATAGTTTTTTTGTATTAGAATTTGGCAAAAAGTAACTTTCAACTGTCAAATCAACGATTCATGGAAATTTTAAAGATTTTGACACCTCAAATCTATTTTAAAATCATAAACCATAATAGTATGAAAGTTACAATCGGCAATTCCTCCTTGACATTGGAGGATTTCAAGAAAATTTTATTAAAAAATTATTCTATCGGAATTGGAAATAGTGCCACTCAGCGAGTTGAAAAATGCTATAATTTTCTCCAAAATTTCACAAAAGATAAATTGATTTATG
>JAYUOX010000192.1:0-13280 GCA_043760595.1 Cytophagales bacterium | reverse complement strand
AAGTAGTTGTAACGGGTTCGACTCTGAAATCTACTCGTCGTGAGTTAGGTAATTCCATCTCAACGGTATCAGCCCAAAGTATTAGAGATGCTGGAACTAATAACTTAGCGGGAGCCATTCAAGGAAAAATTGCGGGAGCCCAAGTTACACAAAACTCAGGTGATCCATCGGGTGGTATTACAATTCGTTTGCGTGGTATTAAATCATTATCTGGAAATTCTGATCCCCTTTATGTGATTGATGGTGTTGTAATTAGCAATGCTTCCGACAACGTTTCACAATTAGCCCCTTCTTCATCAGTAGGTTCTGCGGTGATTACTCAAAATCGTTTAGCAGATATTAACCCAAATGATATTGAAACTTTGAACGTGTTGAATGGTGCAGCCGCAGCCGCAGTTTACGGTTCACGGGCAGCTAATGGCGTTGTTTTGATTACTACGAAAAGAGGAAAATCAGGTACACCCAAATTGACATTTAGCACAAGTTTTAGCTCAAATGAATTGCGTAAAAAGCTACCTCTAAATACATTTGGCAAGCAATTTGGTTTTGCTGAATTACGCCTTTATCCAATTGCAGGTGTTAGTGCCGCACAAATTGCCGCTAATCCAGGAACAACAACCGTAGGAATTATTCGTGATGGTGCAACGACAAATCTTGCTACTAATTTGGTAGATGTAACTCGTTATGATTACCAAGACCAAATTTATCAGACTGGATATGGTAATGATAATAATCTTTCCATCTCGGGTGGTACTGAGAAAACGCAATATTTTGCTTCGGTTTCTTTCTTAAAAAACCAAGGAATTGTGAAAGGTACTGATTTCCAACGCTACGGTTTAAGAGTTAGACTTGACCAACGTTTGAACAATTGGGCTAAAATGTCAGTAGGTTTGAATTATTCAAATAGTTCATCTAACGAAAAGCCAAACGGAAACGTTTTTTATAGTCCCATAAATTCAGTTACGATTACAAACAACATTTGGGATTTGAATAACCGTGATATTTCAGGAAAATTACAGAGGGTTGAAAGAGCCAGAATTAACCCACTTTCTGTGATTGAAGATATGTCATTCACCCAGGACGTAAGTCGTACAATTAACGATATTCAGTTCAACTTTACGCCATTGGCTGGTTTAAGTGTTGATTTAGTTGGTGGTATCGATTCTTATTCGCAAACTGGAAATAATACCATCAATCGTTATCCATATGCTATTGAAGCGGCTACCGCAGGCGTACCATTGGGTGCAAACTTATTCCCCGATGGATTTGCGGCACAGGCAAGTAATAAAGTAACGCTATACAATGTAGATTTAAACGTTACTTATCAAAAACAATTAACTGATAAATTAAAATTGACTGCCACAGGAGGTTTTAATTATCAATTCCAAAACAAAGAATTTATCACCAGTAATGGCGAGAATTTAAGTCCATTTGTTAGTACAACTCGTGGGGTAAGTCGCTCAATAACAACAAATTACAGTTTAGATAGATTTTATGTTGCTGGTCAATTCTTGCAAGCAACGGTTGGATATGATAACAAATTATTTGTTACTGCCGCCCTTCGCCGTGATGCTTCAAGTATTTTTGCAGAAACAGAGATTAATCAATTATATCCAAAAATTAGTGCTTCTTATGTTATCAAAGAAGATGAAAACTTAACGGCAAGAGTGAGAGGTTCATTGGGAGATGCAGGTGGTTTGACGGCTTTGGGTACTTATGATCGTTTCTGGCAATTTGACCCCTCTCCTTATTTAGGAAGACCATCTTTTGCTGCAGGAACTCGATTTGCCAATGAGCGGGTTCGTCCAGAACGGATGCGTGAAATTGAATTTGGTGGAGACTTTGGTTTCCTAAAAAACCGTGTGCAATTAGGCATTTCGGTTTATCAACAAAACATTACTGATTTAGTCTTAAACCGTAATCTTGCTGCGTCGACTGGCGGTTTGAGTAAGACTGACAACGTAGGTGAGATGCAAAATAAAGGTATTGAAATCACTTTGGGAGGTTCAATAATCAAGAAAAAAGATTTTGAAATAGATGCTAATATTATTTTTAGTTCAAACAGAAATAAAATCACAAAACTCCCAGGCGGTACGGTAAATTTATCAAATAGCTTCACGGCTGCCGATGGTATTGCCTTTGTAGAAGGACAACCAGCCAGCATTTTTATTGGGCGTATTTATGCTCGTAATCCAGACGGCTCATTATTATTAACGCCACAAGGTTTATCACAAAGTGAGCGTGGAACACAGGTATCGGGCGACCCAGTCAACTATACCATCAATCCAAGAATTGACGGACAGCCTTCTGGAACGAACTTTATTCGTACAGTGGTTGGAAATCCTAATCCAGATTGGACGGGTTCATTCAGTTCAAATGTTCGTTACAAGGATTTGACTTTCCGATTCTTGTTAGATGCCGTTCAAGGGGTGAATGTATTTAATGCAGATAAACGTACTCGTAACAACGTGGGTATAGGGGATATTGCGGAGGCTGAATTGAGAGGAACAGCACCACGAGGGTCGGTACTTGCCTTAGTACCCATCGAAGAATATCGTGTTGATGATGGTTCATTCGTGAAACTCCGTGAGATTGCGTTAAGTTATCGTTTGCCAAGTATCATCAAAGGAGTGAGTAATTTCAATATCTCATTGTCAGGACGTAATTTAATTTCATGGGATAAATACAACGGATATGACCCAGAAACAAACGCAGGAGGTAATTCAGACCGTGTACGAGGATCGGATTTTGGTAATGTGCCAATCCCAAGAACTTACCAATTGTCTTTAACAGCATCATTTTAAATAATCATGATTTTTTAGTTATTTGAGGAGATTTGACAACTCTTCAAGAGTTGTCAAATCTAAATATTACGTAAATAAAAAGAAATTAATAATCACGAAATTCAAGAAAATGAAAAATATAATTCAAAAATCTTTCGTACTCGCTTCCGTTGCCATGATGAGTTTATCATCGTGCCAGAAGGAGTATCTTAATCCAAGTACAGGTTCTGAACTTCAAGTTACAACGGACGTGGATGGATTAGTAGCCTTGGCAAACGGTTTGCCTTTGCGTTATTCAGTGGGTCGCCAAAGTCCAGGATACACTATTATTGCCACAGGAGGATTAACAACCAGAGAATTAACCGTTTTGAATGCGGGAAACTTGGACGAAGACCAGTTACAGCGTGGTGGCACGGGTGTTGATGGAAACAATTCGGTTGTTCGTAATCTGTGGTCGCAACTAAACGTCATTAAAGGTAACACCGATTTGATTTTCAATAATCTTAACAAAGTTGCAGACCCAGGCATAAAATCGGGTTTATTGGCTTATGCCTCAATTTACAGGGCATTAGCTGTTGGTACAATGGCTCAATTTTGGCAACAAGTGACGGTTGAAACTGCCACAAATGCCAAGTTTGTACCTCGTAATGAAGCATTCAAACAAGCCATTGCTTTATTGGAATCTACGCAAGCTACGATTGCGACAACCCCCATTACTGCTAATTTTAACAATCGAATGGTGGCGGGTTTAGATATTCCAAATACGATTAATGCTCTTATTGCTCGTTATGCTTTAATGTCAGGAGATAACGCAAAAGCCATTGCAGCGGCAGGTAGAGTTATTGCATCATCAAAATCATCTTGGAATTTTGATGACGTAACCCGTAACCCAATTTGGGATGTTGCCCTTGCGAACGTAAACGTCTTTCAACCTCTTTCATTGAATATGGGTTTACCAGCTGATTTAGCTCCTGTAACGGCTGATAAGAGAATTGATTTTTTCTTTTTAAGCCGCACACCTGCTGCAAACGGCGTATTTAGAGGAAGAGGATTTTTTACCGCAAATAACTCGCAAATGCCAATGTATTTGCCAGGTGAAATGTCGTTGATTATTGCCGAAGCAAATGCACGTACCAATAATTTGGATGCTGCTATCACGGCTTTGAACTCTGTTTTAACAAAAAAGACGGATTCGTGGTTAATTGGAGCGGACTTACCTGGATACTCTGGTGCTAAAACTTCTGATGCTGTTTTGATAGAAATTTATCGCAATCGTAGAATTGAATTATTTATGTCTGGAATGGCTTTGGAAGATAGTCGCCGTTTTGGCAGACCAGCCACAGAGAGGAGTCGTACATGGATGCCATATCCAGCTACCGAGAGACAAAATAATATAAATATTCCCGATGATCCAACAAATTAAAATACTACAAATACCACTTTGATACAAACAAATACCAGAAAAAGGGCGAATTTAGGTTCGTCCTTTTCTGGTATTATTTCTTACAGTCAGATTTTTTTTCTATTTTAGTGTAAATATTCAATACTCGTTTAACAAACAATTAACTCCATGAAAAAACTACTACTCAACAAACTACGATGGCTTTGCTTGTGTGTCGGCATTTTGGCTACACACATGGGCTACTCGCAGGACAGACAGATAACTGGGAAGGTTATTGAGTCTGACAATGCCCCACTTCCAGGGGTCAGTATTATCATCAAAGGCACAACCCGAGGTACTACTACGGGGTCTGACGGAACGTATAAAATCTCCGTCAAGGAAGGTGCAACGCTCACTTTTACCTCACTCGGTTTTGAGAAAAGAGAAGTAAAAGTGGGTAATCAAACTACATTGAATATCTCTATGACCAGTTCCACTTCTTCGTTGGATGAAGTGGTGGTAACGGCACTTGGTTTCTCGCAAGAGAAAAAGAGTTTGGGTTATGCCGTGCAAGAAGTAAAAAGTGAAGCCATTCAAAATTCAGGACAGGCAAATATTGTTACTGCCTTGCAAGGACAAGTGGCTGGTGCTATCATCTCAGGTGGAGGTGGTGACCCTGGGGCAGGGACAAATATTATTTTGAGAGGTATTACTTCACTAAGTGGTGGTTCAAATAATCAACCGCTTTTTGTGATTGATGGTATCATCATCAGCAACGCCACGCAGGGAGGAAATCCATTACCAAGTGCAGGCACAAACGCTACTAATTCCAACGAACAATTTGGAAATACCAATCGTGCCGCCGATATTAATCCTAACGATATTGAATCGCTTACAATCTTGAAAGGACCTGCCGCAACGGCACTTTATGGTCTGAGAGCCTCAAACGGGGCAGTCGTTATTATTACAAAAACTGCCAAATCGGGCAAAATGACCGTTGATGTAACCATTCAAGGGGGTATCAGTCAAATTGCAAAATCTCCAAGAATTCAAACTCGTTTTGTGCAAGGGCGTGTAGGTGAATACATCCAAGAAGATGACCCAGGACAACGTAGCATTTTCCGTTCTTTTGGTCCATTGGCGGGTTCGAGAGATGTGGTTTATGACAATTTTCGTGATTTTTTCCAGACTGGCGTGAGTAGTAGAAATAGCATTGCCATTGGTAAAGGTTCAGAGAAAGGAAATGTCCGTTTGTCGTTGAGTTATAATTACGACAAAGGAATTGCCCCGTTTACTGATTTCAAAAGAATGACTGCCAAAGTGAACGGATTGAGACATTTAACCAAAAAATTAACCGTTTCGGGTTCGTTTAGTTATTCAAATTCGGGTGGAAATCGTGCTCCATCGGGTGATAAATCAGTGTTTAGTTCGTTGTCGTATTGGCCCAATTCGTATGATGTAAACGACTTTCAAAAAGCCGATGGAACGCAAAATAACATCACTTTTGGCGTTGTTGATAATCCAAAATACTTATTGTTGAAAGCCCCACGGGTTGATAATAACGCCCGTATTATTGCTGATGCAACGGTTCAGTACAAAATTGCTCCGTGGCTTACCGCAAAATACCAATTAACGTATGATACTTATCACGAAACTCGTAACCGTTTGGTGGACAGTACGTTTGACGTGGGGGTACAAGTGAAAGGTTGGCTAACAAACGAACACCTCAATTTCCGTGAAATAAACTCTAACTTTTATTTGACGGCAACGAAGAATTTTACCGACAAAATAAACGGTTCATTAATGGTTGGAAATGCCATTGTGGACAGCAAACAGCCCGATAGTTATTTTGACCGAGGCGAAGGTTGGAGAGCCCCTTTTAGTAACAATATTAGTAGTTTCAGAAACGTGATTACTCGTGCAACATCACCACAGCAATTTAGAATTATTAGTTATTTTGCCGATGCTAAGTTAAATATTAACGATAATTTATATTTGAACGTTACAGGTCGAAATGACATCGTTTCAACGCTTCCAGAACAAAATCGCTCATTTTTCTATCCTTCGGCAAGTTTGAGTTATTTATTTACCGAGAATTTACCTAAAAATAGCTTCATCAATTACGGAAAGCTTCGTTTATCATGGGCTCAGGTTGGAAAGAGTACAGACCCTTATGTATCAGGGATTTACTACGATTTCACGCCCAATTTTCCTTTTGGAGGAACTGTCCCAGGTTTTCGCAGATTACCAAGTACGGCTGAACCCGACTTGAAACCAGAACGCACTACTTCAATCGAAATTGGTACTGAATTGAGATTATTGAAAAATAGGCTCTCAATTGATGCTACTTACTTTACGATGGATTCGAGAGACCAAATTGTGAGTGCTCCCGTGGCAAACTCGTCTGGATTTTCTACTTATTTTACCAACATCGGTCTCATTCGTAACCGTGGAGTGGAATTATTGTTAAGAGCGAGTTTGATTAAACAAAAGAATTTCTCTTGGGATGTAACCGTCAATGCATCAACGCAAAGTGGTGAAGTGGTTGAAATGCCCGATTATTTAAAGGAAATTACATACTATACTAATGCAGGAATTGGAACGTCCCTAAAAGTACGTCAGGGCAGTAAAATTGGCGACCTTTGGGGATTCGACTATTCTCGTAGTCCCGACGGACAAGTTATTATTGGAACAAATGGTTTGCCAGTGCTTGACCAAACCCAACAAAAAGTTATGGGTAATGCTTTACCCGATTGGTTGGGTGGTTTAACGAATACTGTTACTTACAAAGGGGTGTCGCTATCTGTTCTTTTGGAAATGCGTCAGGGTGGAGATGCCGTTGATTTAGCCGAAGTAAACTCAATTCGTAATGGTATCACTCAATTAACCGAAAGACGTTATGAAAGAGCGGTTTTCAATGGTGTTTTGAAAAATGCGGACGGTTCATTTACGCCAAATACTAATGCCGTAGTTTTAGATGAGAATTACTACCGAGCCTTCTTATTTTACGGTTGGGGAGGCGTTGCCATTCAGGATGCCTCATGGTTTAGAGTTCGGAGTATGAATTTGGGGTATTCTCTTCCAGATGCAATTGCTAAGAAAACGCCTTTCAAAAGAGGTATTAGAGCCACTTTGACAGGAACAAACTTATTCCTCAGCACACCATTCAGAGGCTATGACCCAGATGCTTTGGCGTTTGGTGCTGGTACAAACTTGATTGGTTTTGTGGGACGTAATAACCCAGCGACCCGTAGTTTTCAATTGACTTTAAATTTTGGACTTTAAGGGCTTAGAGAATCAACCCCACCCAACCCTCCCCTCGAAGGGAGGGCTTTCAAATTCAATAAGCCCTCTCTTCAAGGGGAGGGTTGGGTGGGGTGAGAGGAAGTATTCATTTAGAACTTAGGACTCCAAAGAACCCTTTTAAAAATATTCATTATATGAAAAATATCAAAAAAATATCAAAATATACCCTCATGGTTTGGGCGTTTCTGACCATGAGTAGTTGCAAAGATTTCTTGGAAGTAAACGTAGACCCAACCCTCAAAAGTGATATTACGCTTCAAGAATTATTGCCCACTTTGCAATTTTATACGGGCGAAACAGCATATAGTTTTGCCGTTCCAGCTTGTCAATACATTCAACAAATTGGCAGTAATACCTCTGGTGGTGGAGTAGATGCACAAACCGAATCTGAAAATAGTGGGGGATGGAGTAATTTCTATCTCAATGTAATCCCTCACGTGAATTTGATGATTACGAAAGGGCAAGAGCAAAATGCTCCTGGCTACGTTGGGATTGCCAAAGTGTTGTTGGCTTACAACATGGGAATTGCTACCAGTGCGTGGGAGAATATCCCTATCTCGCAGGCAGATAAAGGTTTGGAGAAAAACTTTGCTCCTGCGTATGATTCACAGGAAACTGTTTATGCAACCATTCAAAAAACCTTGGATGAAGCCATCGTTGAATTAGCAAAATCAGGTACAAAACCAAGTATAGATGATTTGGTTTACGGTGGTGATTTGACAAAATGGACAAAGGCAGCCTTCACTTTGAAAGCTCGTTACGCCATGCACCTAACGAAAAAAGGAGCAACAAAAGCCGCTACGGATGCTTTGGCAGCAATTCAAAAAGGTTTTACGAGTAATGATGATGATTTCCAATTGGGATATAACAGTAGAAACCTAAGCCCGTGGTACAGTCGTGTGGCATTGGCAAATACGACAGGGAATTTATCAGTAACGCATTCAAATACCTTGATTGGTGCCATGAATGCCAACGCTGACCCACGCTTACCAATTATTGCTACTTTGAGAAGAAGTCAAACGGTTTATACGGGCGTAACCCCAGGCAGAGCAAGTGGTGCAACGGTTGATTTTGGAATTGCTAATTGGCATTCAAGAATCACCTCTCCGATTGTGTTTTCGACTTTTGCAGAAGCAAAAGCCCTCGAAGCCGAAGCTCGTTTCATCTTGAACGGTGGAAATCTAACCAGTACAGGAAGTACGCAAGCGGCTTACGATGCCTACTTGGCAATCGCTCAATCAAACATGACGAGATTGGGAGTTGTGGCGGCAGATATTACCAAATATCAAACCCGAGCCAATGTTGCCGTTACGCCTTCAAAATTGACATTACCGCTTATTTTAGGAGAAAAATATAAGGCAATGTTCTTGATTGGTGATATTTGGAATGATGTTCGTCGTTATGATTATGCTCAATTAACGCTCCCAGAACAACATAACCCAGAGTTGAAAGGACTTTGGATTCAACGTTTTCGTTATCCAGTGTCAGAACAAACCAGAAATTCTGACGTAACTAAACAAAATTTCAAAGCTCCCACGGATGTGATGTGGGCGTTTAAATAGCTGTCAGCATTTGGCTTTCAGCTATCGGCTTGACAAAACTCATTTTAAAATTAAGATTTAGTTAATTATAAAACATTTATAATTTAAGTTTTTTTAGCTGAAAGCCGACAGCCGATTGCTGACAGCCCTTCAAAATTTAATCATTCAAAAATATGAAAAAATACATAGCAATATTTTTCGTAATAGCCACCATGACGAGCTGTTATAAAGAAAATGAAATAGTGCCAGATGTTTTGGTAAGCAAAGGTAAAATTGCCAATATCTCCGTTTTTTGGGCGGGTTCGACTCGACTCGCAACCACCGTTACCGTTGATGCATCAAGCCAAGTGCCTGTGGTTGTGGAATATATTTCGGAGGAAGCCGTAAAGGAATTTAGGTTGTATTCAAGAAATGGTACTTCGGGAACATTTGTGCTTTTGACAACCATTCCATTAGCTTCGGTGGGTGTAAAATACGATGAGAGACTTCGTAATAATGTAGCAACGTTCAATGTTGTGGCTCCTGCTGGCAAAAATGCAACTACGCAGTTTGCATCTGAAATAGTAACGACCAATGATTTACTATCTGCCCAGCGGACGGTTACGGTGAAGTCGAAACCGTAACTTATTTTTCACAAAAATCCCCTTGAATATTATTTCAAGGGGATTTTTTTTATTACTTCGAGGTAATCAACCAGTAACCAACTTCCACCCATTTTGATAATTGGGAAGGATTAATTTATTAGCTTTTTTATTGGTAAATTTCTCAGTCGTTTCATCATAATAAATTTTCTCGCCTGTGCGGTACGCTACATTGCCCATGTGTGAATTAATGGCTACTTTTGCACCCGCTTCAATTGGGCAATTAAGTTTCGTTAAGTCTTTGCTTTTCAATACACTTATAAAATTTTTGGTATGATTATCTAAGCCGTTATCCGATGCTTTCATTAATGGTATTGCCTCCATTAATTCCTTTCCATTTACTTTCTCTGGGATCACCTCCCAACCTCCACGATTGACGACTAACGTTCCGTTTTTACCGATAAAAGCAACGCCATGTTGTCGTCCGTATAATCCGCCTGAAATACCCATGATATTCTCCCACGACATCGTGAATTTTCCGTAATCATAAATTACATTGAGGTAATCAGGGGTTTCACGGGCATCGTCTGGGAAGGCAATTTTTGAACCCATTGCCATTACAGACTTAGGGGTATCTGCACCCGTTGCCCACAACACAATATCAATTAAATGAACGCCCCAATCAGTCATTAATCCACCCGCATAATCCCAAAACCAGCGAAATTCATAATGGAAACGGTTTTTGTTGAAATCACGCATTGGGGCAGGTCCAAGCCACATTTTATAATCAATACCCGCTGGAATTGGCGAATTTGGAACGATGGGAAGCGGCACAGAACCACCCCGATACATCCACGTTTTTGTGGTCAAAATATCCCCCAATTTACCCGATTGAACAAAGGCAACTGCATCCTGAAAGTGTTTCATTGAACGCTGCCATTGAGCTACTTGCACGACTTTGCCAGAAGATTTTACGGCTTTTTCCATGATTCGAGACTCGCCAATTGAGTTGGCAATGGGTTTCTCACAAAATACATCTTTACCTGCCGACAAAGCATCCGTTAATTGCAAACAATGCCAATGGTCTGGTGTGGCAACGATTACAAAATCAATGTCTTTATTTTCGAGCATTTTACGATAATCTTTGTAGATAATCGGATTGCTAATGCCCGATTTTGCCAAGTCAGCTTTACGTTGATTAAGGATTGAATCATCAATATCACAAAGAGCCAAACAATTAATTTCGCTGATTTTGAGGAAGGCAGTCAAGTTATTCCAACCTTGACCTTTGCAACCAATTACGCCAACATTTATTTTGTCGTTTGCACCCACACGAGTACGCAAACTGGCAATTATTTCTAAGGGTAAAAATGCCCCTGCGGAAGCTAAGGTAGTATTTTTGAGAAAAGTTCTTCTGTTGTTCATGGATGACGTTTTTTATTTTAAAAGGCAATTCTGTATTGAAACTACTGATTAAAATATTATGAAAGAGTTTGTTTATCTTTGTCAAAAATAAATCAAAATGTTAGGAAACTTAGATAACGAAATTATTTTCAAAAAAGCCTTTACCGATAAAATCGTCTTTAAGGCTTTTGTTAGAGATATTTTGGGAATTGAAATCGAAGTTGATAAAATTGAGACCGAGAAGCAATTTAAACCCAAAATAGGAAATATAGATTTCAAACTTGACATATTTGCAGAGAGTGTGGATAAACGAATTATCATCGAAATTCAACGGATTGAATATGATCATAACTTTGATCGTTTCTTGCATTATTTTTTAATGGCAATTACAGAACAGCAAAGACGGTCAAAAGAATATGGCATAAACCAGACAGTATATTTAATCGTAGTTTTGACCGCTCCATACAAAATTGTCGAGAAAAATGGAAAACCGATTTTGGATGAAGTATTGTTATTGAAACTAAATCCACGAACTTTAAAAGATGAAGAACGAGAACTATTTGGACATCAATTCGTATGCTTGAATCCAAATTATCCAGAAAAAGATACGCCCAAGCCTATCAGGGATTGGTTAGACTTAATTTATCAATCTATTTACAATTCTGGTCGCCCTGTAATTAATCTTCAAAATGAAGGAATAAGACGAGCTGCTGAACTAATTGAAATTGATAATATTTCTCCTGAAGAATTGGAATTAAAGAAAAATACAGAAGCTGGGAAAGTTGCAAAAACCATTTATGAAAATGCTGCCCGTGAAGAAGGTATAGAAGAAGGCGTTATTTTAGTAGCAAAAAACGCTTTGAAAACTGGAATGTCAGAAGAAATCGTTGCTCAAATTACAGGACTTCCCATTGAGAAAATCAAACAAATAAAGGCTGAGATGAATCAATAATCTCAGCCTTTATTATTATTTCTGTTTCGCCACCCCCGCTACTTTATTCCAAACCCTAAATACATTTTTGTTGCAAATTTTCTCAATCTCTTCCTCAGTATATCCTCTCTTTAATAATACAAAAATCAAATTTGGAATTTCTGAACAGTCTTTCAAACCTTCTGGAAGCGTTGGACCAACACCGTCAAAATCTGAACCTAATCCTACGTGATTAATCCCTGCGATTTTCTTTACGTGGTCAATGTGGTCGGCTACTTTTTCGACGGTTGTCAGGGGTGTTGGATGAGTCTTTGAGTATTCATTTTCATACGCTTTTGCTTGCGGAGAATCAGGTGTAAGGTTATGTTCTTTTTGCCATGATTTCAGATGCAAACGTTTGATCTCATACGATTTATTGGAGGCAGAATCCAAAAACATCGAAGAATAATTTATCATAATTACGCCCCCTTTTTTAGCCATTTCAACAATCAAATCATCGGGAGCATTACGAATAAAACCTGGCGTAAACTTGCGACAGGACGAATGAGAGGCAATTACGGGAGCTTTTGAAAGAGCTACCACCTGAGCAAAAGTCTCATCTGAAATATGCGAACAATCCAGCATAATGCCCAAGCGATTCATCTCTCTGACCACCTGCCGACCAATCGGGCTGAGTCCTCGCCACGTATTTGTGGTATCATAAGAAGTATCACAAATGAAATTATCTTCGCCGTGACAAAGCGTAATGTAACGAATACCTCTATCGTAAAAGTGCTTTAAATTTGCTAAATTACTCTCGATGGGCGAGCCGTTTTCTAATCCCATCGGAAAGGAAATTAAGCCTTTTTTGAAGTTTTTCTCAATATCTTGTGGGTTTTTAGCTAAGGCAAATTTATCGGGATGTTGCTTCGTTAAATTTTCGACTAAATCAATTAAAGAATCTGCCAGAGCCTTTGAAAAACCCTTTTTACGTTGTAAGTCGGCGGGTACATAAATCGACATGAAAGGAGCAGAAAGCCCACCTTTTTTTGCCCGAACATAATCAAAATCTCCACCTTTAGTTTGTACAGAAACATCTTCCATCTTTCCATTTAGGCGATACGGTAAATCAACGTGACCGTCCACGATGATGAATTTATGGGCTAATTCATTGGCTTTTTTGCGGAGAATTTCGTCCGAGATTTTAGCTTTCTGGGGTTTTGGTCTGGCAAATGATGGATTGGTTGTGAATCCAAGAATAATGAAGAGAAATTTTAGTTGATTTTTCATGTTTGATAAAATGTGATACTGAAAGGTTAGTTAATGTCTTTCCAATTTAACGAATTTATCGGTAATTTGCGAAACTTAAACAAA
>JAYUOX010000191.1:0-4491 GCA_043760595.1 Cytophagales bacterium | reverse complement strand
CTACCAACATCACCAATACAAGTTGAAAAATAAGTCTTTTGTTTTCCAAAAAATATTTGAGAAAATGGATAAACTTAATTTTGCTTTTTATACTGGTTTCCAATTCAAAAAAACTGGTTGTTGGTTCTAATAATAATACGACTCCCGACTTGGTATTTTGTTTAGTCCATCTTTTTTCAAAATCAGCAATATTACAGGTACTAAGCCCCATAGCGGGGTCTGCGAAAGTAATTTTATCTTTCTCTATTTTGTAAACTACCACAAAATGCCGAGTATTCCAGTAGGCAACAAAAGGCATTGGAACGTTACTTTTTAGTTCTTCTAATGTTGCCTCTACTACATCAGTGTCAAATCCCAAGGATTTTGCTCCTTCTGCAATACCCAAAATATTAACTCCATCTTTGTTGATTCCTGCAATTTTACGAAGCCTTTCAATGGGGAAATCTTTGCCATAACTTGCCGCAACCATTTTCAGGCAAGTAGGTCCACAATCCATTAAATCAATTTGCTTGTAATGAACAATTTTCATATAAGAATACCCTCTTCTGAGAAAACTGGAATGTAATGAACTAAATCTTCTATTTCAAAAGGATTTTCTATTTGTACATTATTGAAAAACACAGCGGGCGTTTTGGTGATATGATTTTCCTCTGCCCATTTTTCATGCAGTAAAAATATTTCATAATTTCTGCCCGATTGACTTTTATCATAATGTTTCATAAAAGTATCATAATCCCTATTTTTGAAATGGAAAAGCATCTTTTGTTCCAAATTCAAAGAATCGTATTGGTCTAACAAATGCGTAATGACTAACTCATGATGTTCTGTTTCTCCAAGCATTCTGACTATCAATTTTAGATTTTCGGGATAAGCCTTCCATAATGACAAACCCGTTTTTAGTGTATCTAAACAACTGCCACACATGGGATTAAGAACCAACAAAAGTGTATTGTAAGCATTGGAATCCCCAAAAACTATTTCTTGGGGAGTTTGGGTAAAATCTATGGTTGGGCGAACCATTAGCCAGTTGGTAAAGAAACTTGGTTCAAATCTTAATCTGTTCAGTTTTTTCACTTGAACTCTCAGTTTGGTGTTTTGATTCAATAATTTTTTTACAAAAAACCAAACACTACCCACGACTAAGAACGCCGTAATACTCGCCAAAATATCTTTGGTTTGGGGAATTGCCCAATGAATTTTTTGAAGATAAAAAAAGGAAAAAACGCCTTGCACCAACAATACACCCTGCACGTAAAGGCACAGCGTACACCACTTTTTAGCGATTTGGGATTGATAATAAATAGAAAACGGAATAAAAGACAAGGCTAAAAGCGATACATAGTGATGGCTGATGTGTAGGTTTTGATTGACAAAATAATAAAAAGCAACCAACACAAACGAAGCAAAATAGACTAAACCAATTTCGGCATAACCAAGCCAACCGAATAGTTTAGCATCTTTATTTTTTACGATATCCTCGCAACTTACCGTTGCTTTTACTTCACATAGTTTTTTGGTGATGTCGGTATTGTTGCTGTACTCAATCAGTAATAAGGCGACCGAAAGCCCTAAGCCCACCAGACTGAAACATTGATGTAATGTTACCAACAAAGGAGACTCTGCGAATAAACTATACGCCGAAATAGCAACCAATAATAAAGCCGTGAATATTTGCAAGTTAAACACTATGTTACTTTGTGAAACTTCTTTTTTGGCAGTTTCATATTCATCTTGCCCAGAGTTTGCGTTTGGCTCAAACAGTAATGCTGTACCCGTCCATTTTTGGACGAATTCGCTTGTTGGCAGTGTTTCAAGCCCTTTTTCGGTATCATAAAACTGGATGGAGTCTTCTGTAACTTGCTGAATAGCTACATAAAATTCTACGTGATTGTCTATCAGATGAGCAATGGCGGGTAAATTAATCTCGCTTAGTTGCTCGGGGCTTATACCAACCGCAACATTAGGAATTTTCCAAACATTAAACGCATCCGTGATAGATGCCATGCTTGGGTATGCAGGATGATTTTCAAAAAAAGTATCTATTGCCTCTGCTGTTACTTTAAACTTTAAATAATTGATGATTAATTCTAAATTTTTGTTTTTCATGGTTTAAAGAGTTTTAATTGGTTCAATCTTAATCTCGCCAATTTAGGGGTTTTATATTCGTTCGTTCTGAGGTAAGTACACAATCGGCATAAGGAGGAAATGTACACCCAGACCTTGGCAATGGTAAGGCATCAGCTATTTTTCCATCTCGAATACTGTAATATTCTAAATCTAAATCAACAGGTAATAAGTTTTCTCCTTGTATTCTTCCCCGTTCAACAGCGTATCCATATTTACGCTGCCCACTCACTTGAAAATAACCCAAAGTTCTTTGGTTTTCATCTCCACGAAGATAGACATTCCCAAAAATAATTGGAGGAATGGGATCTACCAATGTACCATTACGTCGTCCATTATCTTCAAGTGAATTTAAATATTTATAAGCATTAGCTGTCAGATAATTTTGATACACCTCAATATAATAACGGTCATAAGATGATAATGGGACCTCTACAAATCGTTGTACTCTTGGGCTACCAATAGCTAAAATCTCATCCGAAAATATAGAATAGTAACGTTGTCTTTTGAAGTTCCAACAATTATAAGATTCATTTCTGGATATATCGCATGGGAAAGTGTAAGTTGAATAAAAAGAACTATTAATTGTGGAAGATTCTATGGGTTTACAAGATTTATATCTTCCTGGGCAAGGTAAATTTGGTTGAACCTCATACGCATAAAAACCTCCTTGGCAATCTGCACAATAGCTGGCTCTTTTGTAGTTAATGAAATAAGTCTGGTAATAACGAGAATCTCTTTCTTTGATTTTTAATTCTCCAAAAACTTCAAATTTTCGTTTCGTAGAGTTGTAAGTGTCAGTAATTTTTTCGTAAGCATCAGGAACTTTGATGGTGTCAGTTGTACTTTCGTATTCTTTGCCATTTGGTAACACAATGTTTAGTTTGTAAGTACAATCGGAACAACCTCTGAAAATTGGATTTTGTGGTTTGTACTTTTCAGAAGATTTTTCATAAACAAATGGTATGATGGTTTTGCCATTTTCAAGCAAATACACTTTGGCATCTGCAATGGGCGTATTTACTGGGTCATTTGATTTTTGATTAGTGTAGGCTACTTTGACGAAACACGAATCGTATTGATAGATTTTTCCCTCAATCAACAGAAATTCAGGATTATCGTTCAAATTGAAATCATAAGGTGAAATGCAGGAGAATGCGCCTGTAATGAGAAATATAAAGATTAATAGATTTTTCATTTAAAAGGTTAAAATAGTACAGGAATGATGTAAGTCTTAGTGAGAAAAAGTATCTATCCATAATACTCGTGGCATGACTTAACTCATAAAATATTGATAATTAGCATATTATTATTAATCATGCCATGAGTTTAGTTCGAAGTTATCTTCAACTCTATAAATGACAACTTTTGGGTTCGCATAATCTAAAAAGTAAACTATCTTTAAAAAAAACATTTACTTTTTAGATTATACTTTTTTCAGTTAACAAACACAAGCACGTTCATTTCCTACTTTGTAAGCACTTGCACCGCCTCCGAGGAGACCTGAACAAATTAAAGCACCACTGGTACCACCTGTTTGACAAGGATTTCCGTTAGGAATGTTCAGAGCAGTACAATTACCTGCACCTGTGCTGCAATACAATATTGGTCCAAACGCACCCCCATTAACCATCAATTGCTCATTTCTTGTGAGCTTTTTAAAATTGTTTTTCATGATAAATTGTTTTTAAAAAATTAAATATCCAACAGTATTTCTGTCTTCAATTATTACAACGAAAAAAAAAAACAGAATGTTTTAGACGTTTGGCATTTTTTTTTGCAATTCATACAAATGTCAGAATTAAAATAGAGGTGTTTTATAATTTTCTCCTAAACCAATAATTCTCAGTTTTAACCAATTGTTACCATGCTTGGGTATGCAGGATGATTTTCAAAAAAGTATCTATTGTCTCTGCCGTTAATTTGAACTTTAAATGCTTGATGATTGATTCTAAATTTTTGTTTTTCATGGTTTATGGGGGCTTCGCAATTGACCGTTTCCTTCACATCACAAAGTTTTGGCAATGTTAGTATTACTACTGTATTCTATCGGTAGCAAGGCAATTGAAAGTCCTAATCCAATGAGATTTAAGGATTGATGGATTTTAATTAAGATAAATTCACCACCAATTAAACCGTAAATGGAAAACGCTACTAATAATAAAGTTGTAAATATTTGAATTCCAAAACTCTTTGTGAAATTCCTTTTTTTGCAAATCCACCAAACGGTAAAAAACAGCTTATACATTTCATAGTTAAATTTGTTACACAAAAAAAATGCCCACTGAAACCAGCGAGCATTTGTGTACTACCTAACCACTATATATACTTGATTTAAGTATATCAATTTTCAATCAGCTCCCGCTC
>JAYUOX010000190.1:0-13333 GCA_043760595.1 Cytophagales bacterium | reverse complement strand
TTTTGCCAATCCGTTCCCAAACGTTTCAAATCGTCCTTCCATTCATCCGTCATTCGATTTGTATAACTCTCATACTCCTCCTTTTCAGCCGCTTTTCTGATTTCGGATTTAATTTCGGGATTTTGAATGGCTACAAAAGTCCACGGTTGTTTGTGAGCTCCCGAGGGTGCAGTTGATGCAGTTTGAATAATTCTTTCTATAACTTCTTGACTAACAGGCTTATCCGAAAACTCACGAACACTTCTACGAGCATCCATAAGCCCGTGGAAGGATGAAGAATTTTCTAAAATAGATTCAGAGTCTGGAATCATATTTTGATAAGAAATGTATGGAAAGTTATTGATTAGAATTTTTTGAGACATATATTAAGAGTATGACAGTTTTTTTAATGAGACGCATAGTTATGCCTTTTCGGAAAAATGACAGGACTGTGAGTTTCATTTAGAAAACTGTTGTACTAAAAAAAATAGGCAAAAATTAATTTTTGCCTATTTCCAATGGATATTCTATATTAAGTTTTGCTATTTCTTCAAAAATCTCGGTTGTTTCTAATCGTATCGGAAAGAAGTAATGGTCTTGGTCATCGTAATATACTGTAAAATAATATTCTTCAATATCATTCAACATTGCCAAATCATAAATTCTTTGAAATTTATCTTTTTCGTAAGGACCATCTTCAAAAATTGTTATTCCGCTTCTATCTAAGACTTTCAGCGTAACTTTTTGCTTCAATTTATTATCGACGTACAATTGAAATTTAGGAGCATTCAATACTTGAAATAACCTAACTTCAACTTTCTTCTTGAAACGCCTCTGCGAGGGATTTTCAATGGAAGTTGGGTCTTCTAACTGTACCATTTTGGGATAAGTAACTTTTTCCAAAGAATCTAATGCTGGTACATTTGACTCAACCATTCTACCCGTGGTTGTCAAAGGTTTGAATTGAGCAGTGGTCTGAAATGATGAACAAAAAAACAAACCTAATCCTATTAAAAAAATACTATTACTACTTATATATTTCATTTTTTTTAATGGCTATAGTTGGGTCAATTTAATAATAATTGTTTCCCAAAATTAACAAATTTTTGATGTAAATGTTAATAAATACATGAAAAATATTGCCGAATTATGTTATTCAGAACTTCTTTTAGGCAACGGATTGAAATCCGTTGTTAGGGAATCGTTCATCCCGCTGGGATTATTATTTGCGAATAAGTCCCATCGGGACGGTCTATATCCTAACAACGGATTTTAATCCGTTGTAGAGAGGTGTTGTTTTTCAGGAGATTGTCATCCAAACTTAACTAAAAAAGGTATGAAAGAAAATCCCTTCATACCTTTTTTGATAATCTATTCAGCAACTGCACCTGCTAAAATTCTCGAAATACTCAACTCATCACCTTCACCCGAATAATCAGCCATGATAACATCTCCGCTTTGTAAATCTCCTTTCAAGATTTCTTCGGCTACAGGATCTTCCAAATATTTCTGAATAGCACGGTTCAATGGTCTTGCTCCGTATTGTGAATCGTAACCTTTTTCGGCAATAAAATCTTTGGCTTTTTCTGTTAATTCGACTGTATATCCTAATGAACTGATGCGGATAAATAATTTCTTCAACATCAAGTCGATGATTGAATGTAAATGCTCTCTTTCCAAAGAGTTAAAGACAATTACATCATCCAAACGATTCAAGAACTCAGGAGAAAACGCTTTCTTTAAAGCACTCTGAATGGTTGATTTAATGGCTTCTTCTACATTATCAGATTTTGATTTTGAAGAAAAACCAATTCCCAATCCAAAATCTTTCAAATCTCTTGCTCCAATGTTTGAAGTCATGATGATAATTGTATTTCTAAAATCAACCCTACGACCCATTCCGTCCGTCAAGATACCATCGTCCAAAACTTGGAGGAGAATATTAAAAACGTCTGGATGTGCTTTTTCGATTTCGTCCAATAACACAACTGCATAAGGCTTACGGCGAATTTTTTCAGTCAATTGTCCGCCTTCTTCATAACCTACGTAGCCTGGAGGAGCTCCAATCAAGCGAGATACGCTGAATTTCTCCATATACTCACTCATATCGATTCTTACCAAAGCATCGTCTTTATCAAATAAATAAGTTGCCAAAACCTTCGCTAATTCTGTTTTTCCTACGCCCGTTGGTCCCAAGAAAATAAACGAGCCAATTGGTTTTTTAGGGTCTTTTAAGCCTACACGAGTACGCTGAATGGCTTTCACAAGTTTGGCAATTGGCAAATCTTGACCAATTACTTTTCCTTGCAGTTCTTCATTCATATTTAACAATTTCTGACCTTCTGTTGCCGCAACTCTACTTACTGGAATACCCGTCATTTGTGCAATTACTTCCGCAACGCTTTCTTCGGTAACCGTGTAACGACGACGTTTTGTGTCTTCTTCCCACTCACGTTTTGCTCGGTCTAATTGGTCCAAAAGACGTTTTTCACGGTCACGGAGTTGTGCTGCTTCTTCGTATTTTTGAGATTTTACAACCGCATTTTTCTCTTTCTTAATATTTTCAATCGCTTCCTCTAAACGAACTATGTCTTCTGGAACGGAGATATTCATGATGTGAACTCTTGCCCCTACTTCATCCATTACGTCAATGGCTTTGTCAGGTAAGAATCGGTCAGAAATATATCTTTCCGACATTTTTACTGACTGTTCAATGGCTTCTGGCGTGTAAGTTACGTGATGATGGTCTTCGTATTTGTCCTTGATATTATTCAAGATTTCGATGGTTTCTTCAATCGTGGTTGCATCCACCATGACCGTCTGAAAACGACGAGCCAAAGCTCCATCTTTCTCAATGTACTGACGGTATTCGTCCAAAGTCGTAGCTCCGATAACTTGAATATCACCACGAGCCAAGGCTGGCTTGAACATATTTGATGCATCCAACGAGCCTGACGCACCACCCGCACCTACAATGGTGTGAAGTTCATCAATAAATAAAATTACATCGGGGGTTTTCTCTAATTCGTTCATTACCGCCTTCATCCGCTCTTCGAATTGCCCACGGTACTTTGTTCCAGCCACCAACGAAGCTAAATCAAGCGTTACGACACGCTTTCCGAACAATACTCGTGATACCTTTTTCTGAACAATACGGAGGGCTAAACCTTCGGCAATGGCAGTTTTACCAACGCCAGGTTCTCCGATGAGGATTGGATTATTTTTCTTTCTTCGGGATAAAATTTGAGCTACACGCTCAATTTCTTTTTCACGCCCTACGATGGGGTCAAGCTTTCCAGATTCGGCTACTTTGGTTAAATCTCTACCAAAATTGTCTAACACGGGTGTTTTTGACTTTTCGGCGTTTTTGTTGGTGGATGAGCCGCTGTTTCCAGCATTGCCTCCGCCCGCAAACATTCTTGCATCATCATCATTGTCGTCAGTATCTGACGGGCCTGATTTGATATTTGGGTTTGAGTGATATTCTACCATGTCTTTGATTAGTTCATAATGTATCTGGAACTTTTCGAGAATTTGTTTTGCCAAATTATCCTCATCTCTGAGAATTGCCATCAACAAATGCTCCGTTCCGACCAGGTCAGTTTTAAAAATTCTTGCTTCTAAATAAGTCACTCTCAGCACCTTTTCGCATTGGCGAGAGAGGGGAATATCCTGTTTGTTTTTGATGGTATAAGTTGAACGAACGGTGCTACGAGTAGCCTGTTCGATGGTTACACGCAAATCATCGAGGGTAGTTCCGCACTTAATAATGAGGTCAAGAGCAATGCCTTCTCCCTCCCGAATCATACCCAGAATAAGGTGTTCCGTACCGATGTAATCATGCCCAAGCCTGATTGCCTCCTCACGCCCGAGAGAGATAACCTCTTTGACTCTATTTGAAAATTTTGCCTCCATGTACGGGGTTTGAGTTGATGTTTTAGTATAATAATTTTTCAATCTGTACTCTCAAACTTTTCAAGATTCTGAAAATGTCAAACATTTCATCATCGACACACGAAAAGTCTTTGCTGATAGCGTACTCTTTACCAACCAATGCCATAAAATACCAGTTTCTTCCGATAATATAACTCCCGTAAATGGGTTTACGGTTATCATTTAACTTTTGAGCAACCAACATGGCAATTAGAGCTTGTCCTCGAGGGTCTCCATAGGGATCAGTACCTCTTTTATACTCGTTTAAACAGAAATAAGGCATTTGAGGGCTTCTAAAACCCGTTGCTATCATACCATCTACTTTCCCAGATAATTCGTGATTATCAATTGTGAAAGATAATTCACGTTCTAAAAAATAAGCAAAATTCTTATTATCTATTCCTGATGCTACAATTACTGGGCTTATTAATTTATTTTCTAATTCAATTTCGTTCCAATCGTCTCCACCATGCTCTGAATAATTTTGACTTAAAGATAAAAGATTATAAGTTTCATGTTCATTAGGTGAAAATTCGTAAGATAATAATTCTTCTAATATGGGCATTGTTGTTATTTGAACTAATTGAAAGGTTCTTTCTACTTTTTCTAATGTCCAATCTCTGAAGTTACTTTTTTGCATGATTTCTTAATTTATTCTTAACCGTAATTCTAATTTATTTGTTCATTTTTTAAACTTCCCTTTAAAATAGTCAGAGCCTGATTTCCCTGACAAAAAAGTAAATCAAGAATAGAGAGATTAGGCTCAAATTCGTTGCCAAAGTTTTGTCGATACTCCAGTGGTTGATACACTCCATTCAAATCAAAATGTCGCTTGGGGTGAATCTGCCCTCTGAAATCATCTTCGACTGTTTTTTCGTAATTATCAGTAAATATAATGTTTTTTTCGAGACGAAGAAGTTTCAGACAAATTGTCAGGAAATCAAGGTTTAAATCGAACAAAAAGTCAGGTTTTTTATCTAAAATTTGCTTAAAATATTCTCCATAATATTCAAAAAAAGGAGATTTTCCGTAAGCAGAATGAATCGCCCCCCAATGGCGGCGTGTCCAGTTTTGGGAATAATCAATCTTCAAATCTCGAATTAATACCTTTTTATTTCCATTCAGCACAGGTACGGTCAGAGCATCTATTTTATTTGTTGTCTGAATTATGCAACGATTTCGGTAACTTTGTTTCTCGAAATATTCGTATGCTTCAATTCTGATTTCTTCGTGTTGAAGCAATAAACAAAAATATTCGAGACTTGGTAAATATTGTAAATCAATGGTCATTTCAATTTGGAGATTTGAAAATTTGAAGATTGATCATAAAGCGAATTAAAATATTTTCAAATTAGCTAATCATCAAATTTTCAAATTAAAAATGCTTTTCTTCAAATACTTCTCAAAGTTACCCTTTTTTGTGCTTTATGGCATTTCTGATTTTGCTTATTTTCTAATTTATCGTGTAATAGGTTATCGTAAAAGTGTCGTTTTTGAGAATCTTCGTAATTCGTTTCCACAAAAAACAGAATCAGAAATCAAGCAAATTGCTAAGGATTTTTATAAACACATTGCTGATTTATTCATTGAGTTTTTGAAGGGATATTCTATTAAAAAAAAAGAAGTCGAGGAGCGAATTAAGATTGTGAATATTGATTTGATAAAAAATTATACCGACAAAAACCAGTCTATAATCATTGTAACGGGTCATATTGGAAATTGGGAGTGGCTTTTACATCCTTTGAATTTATCAGAAATTCCGATGGATGTGGTCTATCAACGGTTAAGTAGTCCATTATTTGAAAAACTTACGCTTTATATCAGAGGTCGGTTTAGCGTCACGCCACTCATCGAAAAAGATGATACTTTGCGAATGACTGTGGAAAGAAAGGATGTAACCAGAGCCTTAGTTTTGGGGTCAGACCAATCGCCACAAAACTGGAAATCAGCGTATTGGACTACGTTTTTGAATCAAGATTCTGGTTTTTTTACGGGTACAGAACGTATTGCTAAAAAGTTTGACTTACCCGTTGTTTTCTCTGAAATGCGAAGAATAAAAAGAGGATATTACGAAATAGAGTTTACGGAGATTGCAAATCCAAGTGAATTTGAGCGTTTAGAGACGGGAGCAATTACTGAACGATTTGTAAGAATTTTAGATAAGTCAATCAATAAATATCCTGCCGATTATCTGTGGTCGCACAGGCGTTGGAAGCATAAAAGAACTGAGGAAGATGTGGTGAAAACCAATTTTGGAGCATTGAGGTCGTGATTTGATGTTTGATTTCGACGGCAGCCGAAGCTGTACTCGATGTTCGTTTAAAATCCTTAATTTAATTCTCCCGCCCCTTGTCTGATTATCTCAAAATCATCATTGGTGGCATCCACAATGGTTGAGGGAACATTTTTCCCATATCCCCCATCAATCACAATATCCACCAAATTTTGGAACCTCTCAAAAATCAATTCTGGGTCGGTTGGGTATTCCAAAATATCATCTTCATCGTGTAAAGAGGTGGTAATGATGGGGTTACCTAATTGTTCGACAATAATTCTTGGAATGGCATTATCAGGAATCCGCACGCCAACGGTCTTTTTGCTTTGAGATAATACTTTCGGGACTTTATTATTTCCATCCAAAATAAAAGTAAAAGGTCCGGGCAATGATTTTTTCATCAACTTGAAAGCGGCAGTAGAAACCTTCGCATAATCCGAAATATTACTCAAATCATTACAGATAAAAGAAAAATTATTTTTGTTCGGCTTGATGCCTTTAATTTGACAAATTCTCTCTACGGCACGGGCATTGTGTATGTCGCAACCCATTCCATACACGGTATCAGTTGGGTATATGATTACTCCTCCGCTACGTAAGCACGAGACGATTTGCTCGATTTTACGCATATCAGTACCTTTTTCGTATAGTTTTATAAATTCTGCCATTGGGTTTTGAGATGATTTTTATACTAAAAATTCAAAAGAATATATTGTCTTAATCTAACAGAAGGAACGTACAGAAAGTTTAATGGAATCCGCCACTCAATGACCTTTGCATAAATTTGTGTTTTCCAATCATGTTTTCCATTCAAACTCCTAAACATTTCAAGTACTTTCTCTCCCGATTCAAAATTTTCTGTAAAGGCACATTTGGGCATAATTAATTTCAAATAATCCACCAATGCTTCGTTTTCCGCCTTCGTTTTATTGAGTAAAAGTGCTTTTTGTGCCACAATTACACTGGTTACGATTAATTTATTTTTTCGTAAACAGGCTTTTGTTGAAAGCGAACCTTTGACCCTTCTTTGATATGACAAAACCTTCGGAACGTACCCGTATTCGCACATACGAGAGGAACGAACCCAAAAGTCGGTATCTTCATAAGCCAACGTTTCATCATAACCTCCTAATTGTTCAAAAACAGTCCTGCGGGTCATCATGGTAACGGGCATCATAAATAATTTTTTCTGTAAAACTTTTTCATAAACGTTACCAATCGGTTTTAATGATTGTTCTCGAAATTTTTTCAGAAAAAAACTATTGTATATTTTTGACTTTTCGTCTATAAATAAAGAATCTGAAAAAATCACCCCAATTTGCTCAGAAGTCTCCATCAATTTCACTTGTTCCGTGATTCTATCAGACAACAAAACATCATCCGTAGATAAATCAATGATATATTTTCCTTTTGAAATTTGTAAGGCTTGATTGAAAGAACGACAATTGCCTATGTTTTTTTTATTCAAAATGATTTTTACTGTGGGATGCTTTGAAGAAAATAATAATATTTTTTCACAACTATTATCTGTACTGAAATCATCAACGATTATTAATTCAATATTCGTATAAGTCTGGTTTACAACGGATTGCAAACATTCTTCAATAAATTTTTCGTGATTATAACAAAGAGCAATTACGGTAACGAGTGGATTTTTTTCAATCATTTCAAAAATATTTTCAATCTGAATATTTTTTGGCACGGAGTTGGCAATAATCTTAACATAAGAAAATGTAAGACATCTTAGTCTTCATTGATTTTTATGGGTTAGGGTTATTGGAAAGCCACACTTTTATGAAGTGTGGCTTTTTTTTGTTTTATCTGAGCAACCTTGTCTGAATTTGGATTCGCCAGATTAATGGATTTTTGGGATTTAAATTTAGAGAATAAAAATCCATTAATCCAATGAATCCAAATTCAGACAAGGTTGCTCAGACAGTCTTCTCTACCTTACTTTCATCAATACTTGCATTTATTTCAAAGCCCAAAATTAATATCAAAGCTATCAAGTATAACCACACCATCAAGGCAATAAACGTCCCGATTGCTCCGTAGAGACGGTTGTAGGAAGCAAAATTAGAAAGATAATACGAGAATAAATTTGTAATCAATATCGTCAAAATTGAGGCAGTAATTGAGCCAGGATTGATAAATTTCCAACGTTTTTGAATGGCTGGGGCGATATAATAAATCACCGAAATGGTAATGAAAAAAACTAAAAATATGACAAAATAAGTAAGAAATTGAAGAAAATAAAAAGTAATATCCCGAGTCAAAATTCCTTTGTCAGATAAAAAATCTACGGCTAATCTTCCGCCAATTAATACAACAATGGCTAATATTAACACAAAGGTCAGCATAAAATTGAGCATAATCGCCATTAATCTTGCTTTGATAAAGCCCCTTCTTTCAGCCGTTTTATTGGTCATATTAAAAGAGGTCATCAATGCCATCATGCCGCTTGTGGAGGCGTAGAGGGCAAAAATAAATCCAAACGACAAAATTCCACCTCTGGGTTTGCTCAAAATATCGGTTATTGTATTTTGTGCTTCTTTAAAAATTCCTTCGGGCATAACTTGTGCCAATAATCCGATGATGCTTTTGTCTAAATTTTCTACGGGAATGTATGGAATCAACGAAAACAAGAAAATAATAGTAGGAAAAATAGCTAAGGTAAAATTATAAGCCACCGCCGCCGCTCGTACATCAATATCAAATTTTAAGATTTTGTGAATTAAAATAGAAAGCACTTGATAAACAGTAGCGGAGGTATTTTGCAAATGGAGACTTTGCAAAAAGGTTCGTGTGAGGCGATAAGGCTTAGTATTTTGGATTTTTTTGTGCATTTATTTTTCAAAAAAAGGATTCAATTTTTCCAATAAATCCTTGGGAGCGGTGGTTAGTCGATTGTTTTCCATTTTCACAAAAACCAGAGTCGTTTCCCCCGTGTGGACGATTTTGTCTGAGCTATTCAAGATTTCATAATGAAAAACTACCCTTGCCGAAGGTATGGTTTTTATGGTTGTGCGGATAGTCAAAAGTTCATCGTAAAGTGCTGGGGCAATGTATTTTGAGTGATTCTCGTACACGGGCATCATCACGCCCGAATCTTCCATTGCTTTATAACTAAATCCTAAACTACGCAGTGCCTCAACCCGCCCAATTTCGTATAAACGGGCATAATTGCCGTAATAGACATAGCCCATTTGGTCAGTATCAGCGTATCGGACTCGGTATTTTGTTTTACTAATAAACATAGCCCCCTAACCCCCGAAGGGGGAATTAAATTTCTCCCCAAAAAAATAAACACATCAATACAGCTCCCCTTCGGGGTTGGGGGCTATTTATCTCATAATATTCCTCTTATTCAAAGCCTCCTGATAGATTTTGGCATTATTCAGATGGTCAGAATAAGTGATGGCAAAGTTGTGATAACCCGAAAAATCTTCCTTTGCACAGAAATAAATGTAATCGTGTTTTTCAAAATTCAGAACGGCATCAATCGAAGCTAAATCTGGCAAATTAATTGGTCCAGGAGGCAAACCAATCACTTTATAAGTATTGTAAGGCGAATTGATTTGTAATTGTGCCTTGGTTACTCGTTTTATCGTAAAATCTTGATGAGCAAAAATCACCGTTGGGTCAGCACCAAGCGGCATTGCATCACGCAAACGGTTCATATATACCCCCGCAACCCGAGGTTTTTCGTCGGCTTTTTTGGTCTCTGCTTCCACGATTGAAGCCATGATTTGGGCTTTGATAGGGTCTAAACCAATCTCCTGAGCTTTGCGTTTGCGTTCTTCTGTCCAAAATTTATTGTACCACATTTTCATGGTTTCCAAAAGTTTATCAGGCGATGTGTTCCACATGACTTCGTAGGTATTGGGCAAAAACATACACATAAAAGTCTCGTTGGTAAAACCATATTTTTGAGCCGTAGCCGTGTCGGATAATATTTTTGTGAGGGCAGTAGAATCAAACTCAAACTTGTTTCCAATTTTGTGAATCAAATCTTTTTTGAGACGTATATTATTGAAAGTCAGCTTGATAGGGTCTTGGTCACCCGCACGGAGTTTTTTGATTAACTCATAATTACCCATGTTGGCTTTGATGACATACCGCCCTTCTTTGACGTGATCTTTATACTTCAATAATTTGGATAAAAATTTAAAAGAGAGTTCATCTTTCACGATTTTATTTCTACTCAAAGAATCCCAAACTGTTTCAAAATTTCCGCCTTTTGGAATCAATAAAGCAAAGCCTTTCTTTTCATCAACTTCATAATTAGGCGTTTTGGCGATTTGCCAGATGTAATATGAAAACATCGTAGCGAAAAGAGCAAAAACGATGAAGACGATGCGGATGAGTTTTGTGTTTTTTTGCATGGAAAGGGTTTAGTTACTTGTAAAAATTAATTATCGTTTGCAAAACACCCAATAATTGCGGTACATTATTGAGTCCATAATTGGCTTGGTCAATGAAAAGTGTATCATTTTCTAACTTCAAAAACAACCAATCTTTACCCGAAGTACAAGCCCCGTGAATGGTTTGATAGGAATTATTCTTTTGATTAAAAACCCTTGCTCCAATCATCTGGGCAGTTAATTGTGCCAATGATTTAGGGTCATCGACTACTCCTTTTTTAGCCTCTACTACACTGATTATCGGCGTATGAAGTTCAATGATTTCAGGGTCTTTTGTGATGATAAAATCACATTCTCCATTGAGTCCTTTCTTTTTATCGGCATTCAGATTTTCACCAGAGAACAGCCTCAGCATCAGTCGATTATTAAGTCTAATCTCTTGTAAAATTGGAAAAACTAAGGCTTCCGAAATGAGTTTTTCGGTGGACATTGGCATATCATTCACAGAATCTAAATCGGCTTTCAGCTTTTGACTTGCTTCAACGTTTTGTATATTTTCAAATAATTTACGATACACCGCAGTTACGCCAAATTCTTCTTTTATTCTGGAAAAATTAAAATCTCGATATGCCATAATTTGATTTAATTTTAGACGATTTTTGAAACACAAAATTACAAGCTAAAAATGGATTTTCCCTTATAGATTTCTCCGTCATTTTTATTTGAGATTGAACATATCAAATAAAAATTTTTGTTTCATCGTGAAATACCCTACTTTTGCAATCCACTCTGGGAGAAATTGGGAGGTACGACAAAACAATTATTCCACAATTAAACGATGATTAAACAACTCTTAGGCATATTTTTTACCTTAGCGGTTGTCGCCACAACTTCAAATGCTCAAAAATTAGGGGATGAATCCTACGGGATAGGTTCGTTCTATGCAGACTTCTTTTATGACCGCCCAACTTCCACGGGCGAGATTCTCCAAAAAAATCAATATACAGCCGCCCACATGACTTTGCCTTTCGGGACGATGGTTGAAGTAACAAACCTGACCAATAGACGTTTCGTAATTGTGCGAGTAAATGACCGTGGTCCTTATAAACCTGGACGTATCATTGACCTTACCGAAAATCCTGCTAAGTGGCTTAGAATGAGGGATGTAGGATTGACAAATGTAAAATTAAAAGTAGTAGGATTTGACGGAGACATCATGCTTGAGCCTTTTGACTCGTTGAGTTTGACTTCTGCCCCAAAGTTTGAACCCAAATTTTATCAGAAAACAAGACTTAAATATAAAAGGTATTATCGACTCAAAAAGAACTGGCGAAAACGTAAATATCCACAATTCAAATATCGACGATTGAGAGTAAGTTCTTATTTGAGAAAATTATCAAAACAACGTCGGAAGGAATATTTGGAGAGTAGGAAGAAAAGGGGTTCACGGTAAACGGAAAATGGTTCACGGTGAACGGTTAAAGGTGAACGGTTTTGTCGGATTTTTAGGTACAGAAATCAATACCATCATCCGAATTTCTAATCTAAACTTTAAAATGTTTGGCATAATATTCGTAATTTAGAATTAGGAACAGACATAGCATATTCAACTAAAATATAAATTTGTCAAGTACCGTTCACCTTTTACTGTTAACCGAAAAGTACCGTTCACCGAAAAAAAATGGATTTAGCACAAATACGACAATACGGAAATATAGAGTTCCTTGCCAAACAAATGGTGGAGGGGTTTATCACAGGACTTCATAAATCACCCTTTCACGGTTTTTCAGTTGAATTTGCTGAACATCGCTTGTATAATACGGGCGAAAGCACTCGCCATATTGACTGGAAAGTTTTTGGTAAAACCGACAGACTTTATACCAAACGTTACGAAGAGGAAACCAATCTTCGTTGTCATATTTTGATTGATACGTCATCGTCGATGTATTATCCCGAAAAAACGAATGGTAAAATTACCTTCTCAGCAACAGCGGCGGCGGCTTTGGCGTATATGCTTCAAAAGCAAAAAGATGCGATTAGTTTGACGACTTTTTCTAACGAAATCGAGATACAAACGCCCGTAAAATCCACGCCTACGCACATTCACAAGATTTTCTTGGATTTAGAAAATATTATTCAGAAACCTTCTGAGAGCAAAAAAACTGCCGTAGCGGAGGTGATTCATCAAATTGCAGAACGTATCCACAAGCGGTCATTGGTCGTGATTTTTAGTGATATGTTTGATAATATTCAGGAGTCTGAAAAATTATTCTCTGCCCTTCAACATCTCAAACATAATCTCCACGAAGTCTTGATTTTCCATGTTACGGATAAAAAAACAGAATCAGATTTTGAATTTGAAGACCGACCTTATGAGTTTATTGATTTGGAGACAAATGAAAGAATAAAACTCAATCCGTCACAAGTAAAAATGGATTATCGGAAGACCTTGCAACAGTTTTATCACGAATTAAAACTACGCTGTGGTCAATACAGAATTGATTTTATTGAAGCCGATATTGCGGAGGGATTTGAACAAATTTTGTCGGCATATTTGGTGAAACGGGGGAAGATGAAATAAATAAAGGGTTAGCAAATGTTCTTCGCTAACCCTTTATTTAAAAGTAATCAATCCAAATTAAATAACGTTTTTATTGAGATTAAATATTTGATTATCAGTTAGTTTTTTAGACATACACATTTATAATTTGGAATCCCTTGAAAATGTCAGGAATTGGCAATTGGTTCTTTTTCAAATAGTTATACATTTTTTTTCCAATAG
>JAYUOX010000189.1:0-38989 GCA_043760595.1 Cytophagales bacterium | reverse complement strand
ACACGCAAGACAAATTTTGGATTCTCGTGGAAATCCAACCATCGAAGTAGATATCCGTACCGAAGACGGTGCTTTTGGACGTGCCGCTGTGCCTTCGGGTGCTTCAACGGGTATTCACGAAGCCGTTGAGTTGCGTGACGAAGACAAAAGTATTTATATGGGCAAAGGTGTTTTGAAAGCCGTTGATAACGTAAATACCCAAATTGCCGAGGTACTTTGGGGTATGGAGGTTTCAGAACAAAGCGAAATTGACCGTATCATGATTGAGTTGGACGGTACTGCAAACAAAGGAAACTTAGGAGCAAATGCCATTTTGGGCGTTTCTTTGGCAGTTGCGAAGGCAGCCGCTCAGGAATCTGGTTTGTCGTTATATCGTTATATTGGTGGGGTGAATGCCAACACATTGCCAGTACCAATGATGAACATTTTGAACGGAGGTTCGCACGCTGATAATTCGATTGACTTCCAAGAATTTATGGTTATGCCCGTGAAAGCGGAATCATTCTCGCACGCATTACGCATGGGAACAGAGGTTTTCCATACCTTGAAAGGTGTTTTGAAATCAAAAGGATATTCAACTAACGTAGGTGATGAAGGTGGTTTCGCTCCCAACATCAAATCTAACGAAGAAGCTATCGAAATCGTTTTGCAAGCCATTGAAAAGGCAGGTTACAAGCCAGGAGAGGACATTTTTATTGCGATGGATGCGGCAGTTTCTGAATTTTATGATGAGAAAACTGGTCTTTATACCTTCAAAAAATCGGATGGTAAGCAATTGAACTCAATGGAAATGGCGGCTTATTGGAAGACTTGGGCGGATAAATATCCAATCATTTCTATCGAAGACGGTATGGCTGAGGACGATTGGGCTGGTTGGGCAGAGCATACTCGTTTATTAGGAAAGCAAATCCAGTTAGTGGGAGACGATTTGTTTGTAACCAACGTGAAGCGTTTACAAATGGGTATCGAGCAAGGAATTGCGAATGCTGTTTTAGTGAAAGTAAACCAAATCGGTTCTTTGACGGAGACGATTAACACGATTAATTTAGCGAAACGTAATTCATACAAAAACATCATGTCGCACCGTTCGGGCGAGACTGAGGATTCAACAATTGCTGATTTGGCGGTTGCATTGAACACGGGTCAAATCAAAACTGGTTCGGCTTCTCGTTCAGACCGTATGGCGAAATACAATCAATTAATCAGAATCGAAGAGGAATTAGGAGCAAATGCTTATTTCCCTGGTCTGAATTTTTAAGGTTGATAAATTATAAAAAAGCCCTTTCAGAATGTTCTGGAAGGGCTTTTTTGTTATTTTACATTTTAAAATCAACTATTTTACAAAAACTAACAGGAGGAAATTTGATTTTTTTTAAGACTTTGTAATGTCTATCATTTGTGATAATAATGTCAGCATTTGAAGCTACGTAGGCATCTACAAATTTATCATCATCTGGGTCCTGCGTGATTAATAACCAATTAAAAGAAATAGGGTTTATTTTAATCACATTAGGCAAATTAACCAAAACTTTCATAATTGCTTCTGCGTACTCAGATGAATAAAATTCAGATAATTGCTCTTCATATTCTAATAAAATTTCCGTTGAAACAACTAACTCTAATTCATTTTTAAGAATTTTATCATAAATCCATCTAAAAGGCGAGCGTTTTGGAACTGATACTAAAAGACAATTTGTATCAAGTATTATTCGGTTTATCATTTACCAGATTGCTTTAAATCTTGTTCTAAAATTTCCATCATCTTTGTTTCAGAATAACCCTTTTCTACCCAAATATTTTCCATTAGTTTGTCCGCTTTTTGGGCGTAAAAATTGGCAATAAGTTGTTGTAACTCATTGGTTTCTTGTTCATTAATATTTCGTTCACTAAAAAAACGAAGTAAATGAACTTGTATTGAATTTAATTTTTGTGCTAAAACGGCAGCCATAATTTTTGAAATTTAATGCTCAAATATACGATTTTTATATCAGAATTGTCTTAGTTAGGAAAAGTGCTTGGACATAATTGTAAGTTATAAAGGAAATGAGTAATTGTAAAGTAATAAAATATCAACCTTAATTTTAATAACAATACCCCACAGAACAATTCTAAGGGGTATTTTTATCAAAATTAACATTCTACTCCTCCCCTTTCGCCACCTCACGATTCGTAGTTTTATCCAATAATTTTGTCGTTTTTACTAATTTCAAAAACTCCGCACGATAACCCTCCGAGTCCTTTCCGAAGGCATTTTTGGCTAAATTTATCACTTGCTCATAGTTGGCTGAACCTTTGAAATCTGAACTTCTGAGTAATAATCCAAACTCCGCCACGGCGACTGAGAATCTGAAATTTTCGGAGGTTTTTTCTAAAGCTACGTGAGTATCTTTCACGATTTCTTCCATCTGTACGCTTTTGTCAGCATCGGGTTGTTTGTATCTGATTTTTACGGTACAAACTTCCTCAGAATTTGAACCCATGAAAGTCTGCGTGAATTGCTGATATTTTAATTTATCAGGTAAAAAACTACTCTCAACGCCCGAGGGGATAATTTCGTAAATGGCGGTTACGGTATGCCCAGAACCCATTTCTCCCGCATCTTTTACATCGTTTTTAAAATCTTCATTTGCCAAAGCCCGATTTTCGTAACCTATTAAACGATAGGCTTTTACGTATTTCGGATTGAATTCCAACTGCAATTTTACGTCCTTTGCCACTGTGAAAAGTGTTCCGCCAAATTCCTTGACAAACACTTTCTCGGCTTCTGATAAATTATCAATATAGGCGTAATTTCCGTTTCCTTTGTCGGATAAAGTTTCCATTTTTGAGTCTTTGTAATTACCCATTCCGAAACCTAAAACCGAAAGAAAAATACCCGATTTGCGTTTGTTTTCGACTAATTTTTCTAAATCTCCATCACTCGAAATACCCACGTTAAAGTCTCCATCGGTTGCCAAGATTACTCGATTATTTCCGCCTTTTACGAAGTTCTCCAAAGCCGTTTTGTAAGCCAATTCGATACCCGCACCACCAGCCGTAGAACCTCCCGCCGAAAGGTTATCCAAAGCATCTTTTATCTTGGTTTTGTCTTTGCCAGATGTAGGTGGAAGTACCAACCCAGCCGCTCCTGCATACACTACGATTGATACGTGGTCTTGCTCACGTAATTGGTCTGTGAGCAATTTAAAAGCAGTTTTTACTAATGGAAGCCTATTTATTTCATTCATTGAACCTGACACGTCAATCAAAAAAACCAAGTTTGAGGCGGGTAAATTATCAGTTGGAATCGTCTTGGCTTGTAGTCCAATATGCAAGATTTTCAAGCCTTTATTCCACGGAGAATCAGAGATTTCAGTTTCGATATTGATGGGGTCTTTTCCTTTCGGTTGAGCATAATTGTAGTCGAAATAGTTTATCATTTCCTCAATTCTAACCGCATCTTTTGGGGGCATTTGTCCATTGTTGATAAAACGGCGGACGTTGCTATATGCCGCTCTGTCCACATCAATCGAAAAGGTAGTTTGTGGGTCTTTATCGGTGGCTTTGAACCCGATTTCTTTTTCGGATTTATATTCTTCACTATTGTTGTGTTCGGTGTCGTATTCCAAGTGTGCGGCTGGTTGTGGGTAATTCTGTGGCGGAGCGTTAGTACCTCTTATCATAATTCCTGCTGATTTACCCTGAAGTAAAGGTGCAACCATTTTAATATTTGCCTTACTTTCTTCGGATTTCAAAACAGACGTGCTACCCGTAAAATCCTTCTTTTTTTGAACTCCGTAACCCGTAACAACCACTTCTTCCAAGGCTTTTGAATCAGCTTTCATCGTAATAAGCATGATTGTTTTATTACCAATCGTAGCCTCAGAATGAGCATAACCAACGAAACTGAAAATCAAGATTTTATCAGAATTTTTAACATTGATTGAAAATTTACCCAGCGAATCTGTCGTTACTCCAACGTTACTTTTCTTGATTTGAACAATTACTCCTGGCAACCCTGCACCAGTTTCATCCGTAACTTTTCCCGTAATAGTTCGCTCCTGAGCATTTACTAAAACGCTGATAATGAGAGCAATGAATAAAAATATTTTAGTTTTCATGGAATTGATTTTGTTTAGTTTTACACTTTTTAAATACATGATGCAGGAAGATTATGGATTCCATAAAAGTTTTGTAAATATTTTTTGAATCCTATTTCCGATGATTGCTTCTGTCATCCCGACACAGGAGGGAACTGAATTTGAACACACAAAATCGCTTTTTTACGATTTAAATTCAGTTCCGTCCTGCGTCGGGATGACAAGGAAACTTGGAAGGTTAGTGTCAATGATTTATCTTTCGTAAAATAATTGTAGAACAGGTCGGAAACCTGTCATACTCAAAATGCTCTTTTTCAAAAAAAAACATAAACCCGAATCTGAAACTGACCTCCTGCGTGAGTACCGTCAGACGGGTGATTTGTCTATTTTGGGAAAATTATACGAGCCTCAAATGGAAATGGTTTTTGCAATTGCGATGAAATATTTTCGAGACGAAGAACAAGCAAAAGATACCGTAATGGCACTTTTTGAGGAATTAATCCCAAAATTACGACAGCACGAAATCGATAATTTTAAGGCTTGGTTGGGGATGGTAACACGGAATTATTGTTTGATGGAATTAAGAAAAAGTAGCCCCGAAGCGTCGGTCGCCCTAACCCCCGAAGGGGGAATTCAGTACACCGACAATTATAACGATGATGAAAATATTTCTCCTAATTTTATGGAAATTTCTACTTTTGAACATCATGCAGATAGTTTTGATTTAGAACAAAATCTAACAAAATTAGAAAACTGTTTGAAAACCCTAAATTTGGAACAAAAACAATCGGTAGAATTGTTTTTTATGCAAGAAAAAACCTACCAAGAAGTCTCACAACTAACTGGTTTTGAGGTCAATAAAGTGAAAAGTTACTTACAGAATGGGAAGCGGAATTTGAAAAATTGTTTAGAGAAATGATCGTCTATGCATTTTGTCTGAATCAAGATTTTAGGATTAACAGGATTTAGAAATTAAAAACTTTAATCATGTTAATCCTAAAATCCAATGAATCCTGATTCAGACAAATAATTCAGGTAAAAATTATACATTTGAAAACCCACAAAAACATATCCCCAAAAACCATAAAAGCCTATCTCGCAGGTACGCTTTCGCACGCCCAAACCCGTGAGTTTGAAAAGGTGATGCTGGACGATGATGTGCTGTCGGATATGGTAGAAGGCTATGAATTATTGAAAGAACAAAAAACTGATTTACAGAAAGTAAATACCTCATTATCAGATAGTTTACAAAAACGAATCACTCAAAAAGGGACTAAAATTTTACCTTTGTGGAAACGTATTCCTGTGTATGCAAGGGCTGCTTCAGTGCTGTTATTTTTGGGAATTGGAATGTATTTTATAACAAAAAAAGATAAGTTAATCATTGAGGAAAACGTAGCCTCCAATCAACTTTTGAAGCAAGCACCCTTAGCAAAATCAGAGGTGATTACACCTTCTGAAAACAAAGATTTAGCGAAGGAAAAAGTGACGGCTGAGATGGAGAAAATTCAGTCGGAGAATAAAGTTGTGGCGGTTCAAAAAGCTAAATCTAAAGTAGCTTCTGAGTCGGTAATTGCTGATGAAAAGGTTGTGGCAATAGAAAGTAAGAAAGATGTAGATTCTGAATTGGATGAGGTAGTTGTCTCCAAACCCGCCCCGCCCGCTTCTGAGCCTATGTCCGCCCCCGTTCAACCTCCTGTAGTGGCATCCGCTCCAAAAGCATCTACGCCAAGTGGAGGCGTGATGAAAAATGAAGATGCTGATTATACTAAGAAGTCTTCAAGAGCAAAATCAAATGCTAATTTCATCAGCGGAACGGTTTTGGACGAAGATAGTAAAGAGCCCGTACCTAATGTAGAGATACTTTCAGATGATAAAACCATTGGAAAAACGGACATCAATGGTCGCTTTAATATCAATAACTCCTTGATTAACAATAAGTTGAATTTAATTGCTCCCAACTTTGAAAACACCGAAATTAGAGTCATCAATGGCGAATCTGAGCCATTATTTATTCGTCCCAAGGCGGAGTTGATATTTATTGATTTAAAACGAAATAAAACCTGGAAATACAATCCCTCGGAACATTCAGCTCAACCTACGATAAGTCCCGACGATTATTTGGAATATTTGAAAAAGAACCTCAAAAAACCAAAACAAGCCACTGATAATCAAATAGTTGGCAACGTAACGGTGGAGTTTAAAGTCAATAGAGAAGGTAAATTATCCGATTTCAAAATCATTAAATCATTGGGAAATGGTTGTGATGAAGAAGCCATCAGAGTTATTAAAGAAGGTCCTTCGTGGATGCCAAAAGTGAGTGGCGGAGAGCCTCGGAGACAGCGAGTTCGGCAGGAGGTAAGTTTTTGAAAAAGAGGCGTAAAATTCTGATTAACAGAACTTTACGCCTCTTTTGTAATGGTACTTTTTTTATGAAAATTAGGCGGATTACGCATCCAATTACAGGTCTTTCAAGAACTGTGCCAAAGTTAGTTATTGGTTACTGGTTATTAGTTATTGAGAACGTTGGGGATTACGTAGTTGGGTAAAAAATTTGGATTTTTTTTCTTAATTTCGTAAAAACATCCATCAACGCAACGAATTGAAAATCATTGATATTCTATTTTCTATGTCTCCTATGATTCCCATGTACTTGCCCAATTTTTATGAAAAAACTAATCCAAAACTTTATCTTCCCACTTTTTATCGTTCTTACGGTTGCATCCTGCCGAACTATTGCCCAATTAACGCCCGATGATTTAGCAAAAACTATCACCGCCCAAGACCTCAAAGTACACCTTACTTACATCGCCTCTGACAGTATGCGTGGACGTGATACAGGCTCACCCGAACAAAAATTAGCCGCCAAATACATTGCTGATAAATTTGCAAGCTACGGACTCAAAGGTGTGGTTGGCGATGATAAATCACACCTTCAATTGGTCGATTTGGTAAAGCGTGGTTGGGGAGATTTTTATCTTAAAGGTCATGGCAAAAAATATAACTATTTATCAGATTTTATCTCAAATTCCATTGCTCCAATGCCCAAAGAGGAATCTATGGAGATTGTTTTTGTGGGCTATGGCATTGAAGATAAGGACTTTACAGATTATAAAGATATTGACATAAGAGATAAAATCGTAGTAGCTTTTGAAGGTGAACCTCGAGCAGCCAATGGTATTTTTCTTATTTCTGGCACATCCGAAATGTCAAAATGGAGCAAAGGCGAGGCTTGGAAAGAGAAAATGACCCTTGCCAAAAGTAAAGGAGCAAAAGGACTTTTATTAATCACAAAAGCATCGGTTGAAGACTTTGAAAAAACCGTAAAACAACGCCAAACCATGATGAAACGTTTTGGCAATGCTCGCCTCGGATTCCGTGAAATGTCTGACCCACAAGGTTCTGATTTTGCGGTTCTGACCATCGGACAAAACATGGCTGCGGAGATTTTGAAAACAACTACCGTAGAGTTTGATGCTGCCAAAGAGAAGGTAGTTTCAGCAAAAAAATCAGTGGATAATTTATTCAAAAATCAACCAATCAGCTTAAAAATTGAACGTACCGTTGATGGAATCGATACTTATAACGTTCTGGGATATTTGGAAGGAACGGATAAAAAAGACGAGGTTGTAATCGTTACTTCGCACTATGACCACGTGGGTGTGCAGGACGGAAAAATCTATAACGGAGCGGACGATGATGGTTCGGGAACGGTATCGGTTTTAGAAGTTGCTCAGGCATTTGGTGAAGCAGCAAAAACTGGGCAGAAACCCCGTAGAAGCATTTTATTTATGACCGTAACGGGTGAGGAGAAAGGACTTTTAGGTTCGGAATATTACGTAAAACACCCTATTTTTCCGTTGGCAAATACGGTTTGCGACATCAATATCGACATGGTCGGACGGACAGATAAAGACCACGAAGGCAAGGGCGATTATATCTATGTGATTGGTTCGGATAAACTTTCTTCGGAACTACATTCAGCATTATTAGACCAAAACAAAAAGTCGCCGATTGACTTAGATTTTAGATACAACGACCCCAACGACCCCAACCGTTTTTATTATCGTTCAGACCATTATAATTTTGCCAAAAACAAAATTCCAGTAGCATTTTTCTTCAATGGTGTGCATGACGACTACCATCAACCAACGGACGATGTGGAGAAAATTGAGTTCAATAAAATGGAAAAACGAGCAAGATTAGTCTTTAATTTGACTTGGGAAATTGCTAATCGTGAGAAGCGTTTAATCGTGGATTCGGATAAGAAATAATTTGTAGTATATTGGTAAATTGAAAATTTGACAGTGTAAAACAAGACTAAAATGGTTGCAGTAGTAGAACAACTTTATACCGTTGAGGAGTATTTTGACTTTTGTGAGGTTCACGAAGGCTTGTACGAATATGTCAATGGAGAAATTATAGAAATGGTAGGAGAAACCCCAATCGCAAATGAAATTGCTGGAAATATTCACTATTTTTTCAGAACAATCTTAAAAGGAAAACCCTTTAAAACGTATCAAAATGCTGTAAAACTGATGTTAGGAAAAGGTAAAATTTACCGAATTCCAGATATGATGGTGATTCATAAAGAAGGCGTTGAAGCAAAGGCTGTTAGACAACCCGCTTTGATTGTTGAAGTTTTATCGGAAGGAACAAAAGATATTGACCGTAGAGTTAAATTAGTGGAATACTGTCAAATTGAATCTTTGCAATATTATCTCATTGTTTCGCAAGACATGAGTTTGATAGAAATGTATCGTAGAGTTGGCAAAAAGTGGGAATTTGAATTTTATACTAATCTTTCTGATAATATTAGTCTCTCGTTTTTTGAGGCTACTTTACCTTTGAATGAGGTGTATGAAAATGTAGAATTTTAATAATTTTAAAATTGCCAAATCTCAAAGATTTGGCAATTTTTTTGTACCCTTTTTCTACGTAACCTATCCAATCTATGTGGTTGCAAGAATAACCCGCTCAATCACCTCTGAAAAGTGTTTATGTTCCAAAACCTGTCCTTTGCGAGCCACATCTTCGGGCGTATCTGTGGGCAATACATCAAACGAAGCCTGAAAAATCACCCCACCTTCGTCATAATGCTCATTCACAAAATGAATGGTAATTCCCGATTCCACTTCCTTATTTTCTACCACAGCTTCATGCACAAAATGTCCATACATTCCTTTTCCACCAAATTTTGGGAGAAGTGCGGGGTGGATATTGATAATTCTGTTCGGAAAAGCCTCCACCATATTCTTAGGAACAAGCCACAGAAAACCCGCTAAAACAACCCAATCAATCTGATTTTCTTGGAGAATTTTCACGACTTCGCCTGACTTAAACGCTGGGCGGTCAAACATGATTAAAGGAATTTCTAGTCTTTCGGCACGTTGAATTACACCCGCTTCGGGATTATTACAGAGGAATAATTTTACGTTAATTTCCTCATAATCAGCAAAATACTCAACAATTTGTTCGGCATTTGAGCCAGAGCCAGAAGCGAAGATGGCGATATTTTTCAAGATAAATTTATGGTTGAAAGTCTATCTATTTCTTTTTTGATTTCTTCAATAATTTCCATGTTTCCAATTTCTCCATCATTACTAAAAACGATAAAAACTTTCCCTCCAAAGTCTTCTGTGAAAGCCAAAAAACTTCGTTTCATGCGTTCTGATAGAGAATAATTGCCAAAATTTGATTTTGCCGTAATGGGTTTTATTTGAATACCAAACCCTTTTTCGCCTACATAACCAATGTAATCAATATCTAAACCGTGGTCAAGTTCAGGGGGGCTTTCTTCAAATTGAATGTTGGAAAAAATCTTAGCTAAACCATGATTTACTACCGATTTTTCACGGAGGTAGCCATCGTAAGTACGATTTATGGTAAGGTTGTAAATGTAACTTTCACAATCTTCTAAAGTAAGTTGATTAAAAGCTTCTTGCCATTCGGGGATGACGACTTTCGTGATTTTTTCATGCAACCGAAGACCTAAATTTTTTAAGATTTCTTCTGTGATTTTTTCAGAATCTTTACCATCTGTAACTACATTTTCAAAATACCAATTTTCCCATTCTTCAATGGTTCGAGGCTGACATTCACGGATTAATGCCATTACTGCACCTACTTTATTGGGGCGAGATAATTGGTAGGTTTGGCAAGTATAATTCAACACTTTTTCTTTCTTTCCAAAATCGGTGGAGTACCTTTTTATTTCTTTCTTTGCCATTTTTTAGAATGCTAAAACTTGCTGTCCTTTCTTTTCCTTTTGAACCTTTACATATCCAAAATTCAATTCTGGAATGGTAGAATAATTTACAACTATCTGATTATCAATACTTTCGATATTATTTAAAAAATTAAAACATAAACTCGTTTCTTGATTTGTCATAACTGGAAACTTATAAAATTCATTGAAATGCTTAAAATCTGTCTCTGTGGCAATCATTCTTTTTTCAACAAAATCAGTATGTGATTTTAGTCTTTCTTTAATCATTTCATTCAGAATATTGATTTTATCTTCATCTAAATTCTTGAAAATTGTTTCAGAAAGATTTGCGTCTATTTCATAGCCAATGCTATTTCTGCCCAAAGCCATTGCAACCAAAGTAGTTGTGCCTGTTCCCAAAAATGGGTCTAGGACGGTATCACCTTTTGCAGAATACATATTTATCAAACGATAAGGAATTTCAAAAGGATAAGCTCCACTTCGTTCTCTTGAATTTTTGAGGTCTAATTTTTGATTCGTCCCTCTAACTTCCCAAAGGTCAGAAAACCATTGATTTCTCTCTTCCCAAAAAAAAGCACTTTGCTGACGATTAGCTTTTTCTTTTTCAGATTTAAAAACTCTTTTTCCTCCTTTTCTGAAAATCAAAATATGTTCGTGTTCGAGTGTCATGTATGCACCAGCAGGCAACATACCTGAACCCATAAATTTGTTTGGAGAATTTGTTGGTTTACGCCAAATAATTGAAGGAAGGCATGAAAAACCATTTTTTAAGAAATATTGAATAATTCTGGAATGATTTGAATACAGCTGAAAGACACCATCAATGTTTCTTGTTGCATCGCCAATATTAATACAAACAAAGCCTTCTGATTTTGTTACTCTTACCACCTCTTGCCAAACCCTGTCTAATTCTTCGTGCATTAATTCAAAGGCTAATTCGCCCTTATTTTCACTCAAAGCTTCTTGAATTTTTGGGTTTTGTTGGCTCATAATTTCGTCCCACATTTCAATCATGGGATAGGGTGGAGACGTAACTACTAATTCTACGGAAGAATCTTTGATAGCGGTCATTTTCTGAGCTAACTCAAAATGTATATGATGAATCGTTTGCATAAAACAAAATTATAGCTAATCTAATGAAAATCAAAGGTGATTTTGTATCAAACCACCACCATACTCAAAACCCCCAACAACATAATCATCTTACAAGCATCACTCAAAAACGCAAAGTCTCGGGGTTTGTCGGCATAGACTAATTTGTAGGTTACAAAGCCCACGGGCAACATCATCAGTAGGAAAATATAGGCAACTCTGTCGTTGGGGAGTTTAGTTGCCAAGATAAAAAGTGTGGTAATAAAAGAAGCAATCAGCACGTAAACCAACAACTTCGTGCGGGCAATTCCCCAGATGATGGGCAAGGTTCGGCAACCGTGTTTTTCATCGCCTTTTACGTCTTCCATATCTTTGATTATTTCACGGATGAGGGTAATAAAAAATGAAAAAATCGCATAAATCCAGACTTCGCTTTGATGTCCTGGATAATAAACTGCCAATATCAAAAGCGAAAATCCCGTCAAAATCGCTACCATCAAATTACCCCAAAAGGCTAATCTTTTCAATTGATTAGAATATAACCACAAACAAAAAACCGCCGATAGATTCACCAAACCCACTTTTCGACTCACTAAAAGTCCCAATAAAATCCCTAAACCATTAAAAACCTGATGAATCGCCAATGCCCAACGTCTTTTGATATATCGCCCAATGACCACTCTTTCGGGCTTATTGACCAAATCAATTTTGACATCGTAATAATCGTTGATGATGTAGCCAGAGGCGGCAATCAGTACCGTGGCAAGAGAAATATAGAACAGTTTTTTTTCCGTAAAAATTTCTATTAAATAACTGAAGGACAGGTCTTTACCACCAATCAGAAAAAATCTCGTAAAGTATTGCGTAAACACAATAATCGCCAAATTCTGCCAACGAATCAATCGGCTAAATCCGTATAGGGCTTGGAGGTATGTTACTTTTCGGTTTGATTTCATGTTAAAGATGGAACGCAGATAACGCAGATACTTCGTAACGCAGATTTACGCAGATTTTTATCTAAATAGAAAATGAATTAATCCATATCGGTAGAGCATTTTACTTTTAAGGACTAAAAAATCTGCGAAAATCTGCGTTGCCAAAGGCATCTGCGTTATCGGCGTGCCAATAACACCAAAATTATCCCTTTTTATCCCCCCAAAAAAGAAAAAATCCTATTCTGTGAGACTTTTTTAATTTTTCTTTGTTCTATCTGTAATTATCAACATTTGTCTGAACCAAGATTGCGAAACGTCGCACCGTTAGAATTTTAGTATTAACAGGATTTGGTAACAATCCCATTAATCCTTTAATCCTAATTCAGACAAAATCCCCTACATTACTAATTAATGAAAATCGGAATTGTATGTTATCCAACCTACGGCGGTAGTGGCGTAGTAGCCACAGAATTGGGCAAAGCCCTCGCAAAAGTGGGTCATCAAGTGCATTTTATTACGTATTCTCAGCCTTCGAGATTAGATTTTTTTAACGAAAATATCTATTATCACGAAGTCAGTATTTCGTCTTATCCGCTGTTCCAATATTTACCCTATGAGTCGGCTCTGGCGAGCAAAATTGTGGATGTTGTGGCTAATGAACAACTTGATTTACTGCACGTACATTATGCCATCCCGCACGCTTCAGCAGCTTTTTTGGCGAAGCAAATTTTGAAGTCAAAAGGCATTCATATTCCTTTCATCACGACCTTGCACGGAACGGACATTACGCTCGTGGGTAAAGACCCCTCTTTTGAACCCGTCGTAACGTTTTCTATCAACGAATCTGACGGTGTAACAGCCGTATCTGAAAGCCTAAAAAACGAGACTTACGAAGAGTTTGAAATCGTCAATCACATTGAAGTAATTCCTAATTTTATTGATTTAGAACGTTTCAAAAAATTACGAAAAGACCACTTCAAAATTGCGATTTGCCCCAACGGTGAAAAGCTGTTGATGCACACTTCTAATTTCAGAAAAGTGAAACGTATTGAGGACATTGTGCAAGTTTTTTATCGAGTTAATCAACGGATTCCCAGCAAGTTACTCTTGGTGGGCGATGGTCCTGAGCGTACAGGAATTGAGATGCTTTGTCGTGAATTGGGTGTACAAAATGATGTAAGATTTTTGGGTAAATTAGACGTTATCGAAGAAGTTTTATCCTTGGCAGATTTATTTTTATTGACTTCCGAAAAAGAGAGTTTCGGACTCGCCGCCCTCGAAGCAATGGCGTGCGAAGTACCCGTAATTTCATCGGATGCAGGAGGAATTACGGAGGTAAATATTCACGGTGTAACGGGGTATGTATCGAAGATTGGGGACGTGGACGACATGGCAAAAAACGCTATTTCGTTGTTGGAAAATGATGAAAAATTAGCCCAATTTAAGCACAACGCCCACGAACAAGCCAAGCAATTTGATATAGAAAAAATATTACCTTTGTACGAAAAATATTACGAAAAAGTAACTGCTAAAAGCTGGAAATTTCCGAATCAGATTTGTGCGGTGAAGTGAATGGGGGTTGGGTTTTAGGGGTTAGGATTTAGTGAAAAAACTAACTGATAATCAAGTGTTTAGGTAAATACAAAATAATACTAACCCCTAAATCCTAACACCTAATAAATTATCTTTGAAAGAAAAAATAATGGAAAAAGAAGAGTCAAATGTCGTTGCTTTTACGGGTTATCGAGGAGAGATGACTAAGAATGTTTTGGAGATGAATTCTTTGGAACTGGATAAATGGGAAAAAGAAACGAATCAAAAAGTTAAGGATAATCTTTTTGCCATTAATATGCCTTTTGTTCATACCCTAAACGGTAAAATTGTGGCTGAATTGGCGGATGGGACGATTGAAGTTATTAGGTAAATGGCAAAAGTTTATATCATTGCGGGTACGCCAGGCATTGGAAAAAGTACGAGTGGAAAATTCTTTTTACCACCAACCATAGAGATTCTTAACCATGATAATCTCAATCTTTATTTTAAGAAAAAGAGTGTAATTGATTATGAAGAATTGTCAAATCTGAAAGCTAACGAATTCATTTTGAATCAATTAGAATTGAATAATGATTTTGGCGTTGAGTTAAATCTTGGATTTGATAATCATTATGAATTGTTACGTTTCATCAAGAAAAAGCATTCTCACTATGAAATTGAAATAGTACTTTTTCATACAGATAATATCCAAATTTGTATTGATAGAGCAATTTTACGTGAAAAATTTGGAGGGCATCGTGTAGAGATTCATGTCATTGAGCAAATGTATAAAAATATGATTCCATTACTTCAAAATAATGCAAATTTGATTAGTCAAGTAAAACTGATTAATGTTGAAGTTGATAGATTTAGGATGGTTTATCCCAAAAATAAGAAAAATATTACTTTTGAACTTCCAAATTGGGTAAAATCTCTTGCTCCCGAAACATTAAACCTTGAACTAATTTCAAAAGCCGAAAGCTAATCGCCGCAAGCCAAAATTATGCCCCTAAATATCCCACAAACCAGTCAAAAAAAAATCATCATCATCGGAGCGGGTTTCGGTGGTTTACAGGTAGCTCAGAGCCTTGCAGGTAACGAAGATTTCCAAGTGGTTTTGATTGATAAAAATAATTATCATCAATTTCAACCGCTTTTTTATCAAGTCGCTACGGCTGGGATTGAACCTTCTGCCATATCATTTCCGTTGCGTTTGGCGTTTCATAATCATCCCAATATCCACGTCAGAGTTGCTTCTGTTACCAAAATTATCTCCGATAAAAACCTTATCGAAACTGATTTAGGAGAACTTTCTTACGATTTTTTGATTGTGGCAATTGGGGCAGACACCAATTTTTTTGGCAATAAAAATATCCAAGAAAAAGCCCTCCCGATGAAATCCGTTGGGGAGGCGTTGGGGCTTCGGAATCGGTTATTAGAAAACTTTGAAAGTGCCTTGGTGTCTAACAACGACGACGAAAGGACAGGTCTGATGAATGTAGTGGTCGTGGGCGGAGGACCTACGGGCGTGGAGGTTTCGGGTACTTTGGCAGAAATGAAAAGGCACGTTTTACCAAAAGATTATCCCGAACTAAACTTCGATTTAATGCAAATTTATATCGTAGAATCTGGGGCAGAACTTTTGGGACCAATGTCCAAAAATGCCCAAGTAAAATCTAAGGAATATCTCGAACAATTAGGGGTAAACGTGATGTTAAACTGTCGAGTAAGTGATTTTGATGGTAAATACGCTTATTTTAATGATGGTTCAAAAATCAGGACGAATAATTTAGTGTGGGCAGCGGGCGTAAAAGCCAATTCCATCGAAGGTATCAACCCCGAAATTATGGTAAGAGGCGGGCGAATGAAAGTCAATCGGTATAATCAAATTGAAGGTTCAGAAAATATTTTTGCCCTCGGCGACGTTGCTTTTATGACCGAAGAGAAATTCCCGAATGGACACCCGCAAGTGGCTCAACCCGCCATCCAACAAGGAAAATTATTAGCCAAAAATTTAGTAAATCTTATTCGAGAAAACTCGCTTAAAGAGTTCATTTACACAGATTTGGGTTCAATGGCAACCGTCGGGCGAAACTTGGCTGTGGTAGATTTGCCTTTCTGGAAATTTCAAGGATTCTTTGCATGGCTCACGTGGATGTTTGTCCACCTCATGGCAATTGTGGGCGTAAAAAACAAACTCTTGATTTTCATTAATTGGCTTTGGAATTATGTAACTTATGACCAGTCGTTGAGGTTAATTATAAGAGCTAAATCGCCTAAGAATTAATTTCTATTATACCCAATCTACCAATCAAATAATTACGTATCTTTGTCGTTATAGTTCAATAAAAAGGCGATTATTTGGCATATTTTATTGAATTAATACAATTTTAAAATTTTACAATATCCTAATCCTACAATCAAAAACAAGCATTAATGGAAGCAACACATAGTAATATTAAACCCAAACATAAAGGCTCAAAACAATTATTTGATAATCCTATTATTGAATATTTATCACATACCCACATCGCAATCCCCGTTACGATGTTCTTTATATCGGGTGCTGTTTTGGGGTATTATGCTTTTACACACACTAATCTACAAAATTGGGTAATTGGTAGTTTATTTATCTCAGGAACACTCATTTTTACTTTCGTAGAATATTGGGTACACCGTAGCGTTTATCACATCGAGCCTACTACGGAGGGACGAGCAAAGTTTCAGTACGTTGCCCACGGCGTTCATCACGAATATCCAAAAGACAAAACCCGTTTGGCAATGCCCCCAATCATTGCGGCAGTGGCAGCGATTACCCTTTTTGCCATGTTTTTTATCTTAATGGGCGAATCAGCCTACGCATTTTTCCCAGGATTTATTTGGGGATATGCCGCTTATTTGTTGGTGCATTATGCGGTACACGCCTACAACCCTCCCAAAAATTTCATGAAACAATTGTGGGTAAACCACGCTGTACATCATTACAAAAACGGGGATGCCGTTTTTGGGGTATCATCTCCACTTTGGGATTATGTTTTTGGAACAATGGCAACGATGGATAAAGCGAAGGTGAAGGAGAATTTGTAGATTAGAGAATAGATAATAGATAAAAAAATCCGCAAGAAATATATTTCTTGCGGATTTTTTTATCTAATTTTTTTGATAATCAGTAAGTTACTTTACCTTTCCCAACTCCTAAATTCTAACACCTAACTATTGTGCCTGAATCAAATAATCACAGGTCGTAGTGAAATAATTACGAATATACCTGATGTTTTCAAGCCATTTGAACTGCAACTTTGGCTTCATTTTAAACTTAAATTCATACATCGGACTGATTAGATACAAATCCCTTCCCAAAATCTTATACTTTTCTTCCTCCACAATTTTCTCAAAAACTTCTGGCGTAATTCGGGTCTCTTTGGTTGCTTTTATAAAAGGAAGATGTTTGGGTGCAACTAATTTGATGATGTTGTAATAAATAAAATTTGGGAGTAAATGATAGTAAGGCAACAAGGCGAAAAACTTATTATTTAACACCTGCTGATGCCCTCCAAAAGGATTTTGCCAAGGCGGAAATCCAAAATAAACCACGCCTCCTTCTTTCAAAATGCTCTTTATCCCGTGTATCATCTCTTGGTGTCCGTACACGTGTTCGATTACGTCTTTCAAGATAATGACATCAAATTTTTTTTCGGGATTATCTTTATTTTCAGCAATGTAATCATGCACATTTTTAATAAAAAACTCTGCTCTACCTTCCTGAATGTCTTTTTCGTAAATCAATTTAGCTTTTTCGATGGGTCCAGTATCCAAATCAAAGCCTGTGATATTACAGCCCGCTTCGAGGAAAGGTAACAAAACACCTCCGTCTCTACAACCAATTTCAAGCACTTTCATGCCTTTTTCTATCTTCTTTTTTCTTTCGATAAAAGGGATGACGTTGTTTTTTGTGTTGGAATATTGTAATTGAAAATATTGGTCTCTATTTGCGTGAAAATCAAATGCCATTGGGTGTTTATGTTTTATGATTGTGAAGGGAAAATATTATTTTTCATCGTTTTTAATTCTTCTCTGAGATGGGCAATCAATTCGTCTTTTGTTTTGATAGCATCCTCCAAAGTGGAGATGAGTTTATTGACAAGCGTTTCTTTTTCAGGGTTTTGAGGTTCTACTTTTTTCGGTGTTCCTTCTGGATAAAATTCCGACATATCTACCTCAAATACCTCTGCCAATTTGGTGAAATATTTAGCTTTGGGAATGACATTATACTCCCATGTTCCGTAAGTGCTTTGCGTTACTCCTACTTTCAGAGCAACTTCTAATTGAGACCATCGTTTTTTCTCTCGCCAATTGCGTAGTTTGGTTGCAAGTTCCATTGGGTTAAGTGTATTTGTTTAGGGTTTTATGAATTAGGCGAAACTAAGTACGCCAAAGCTAATTTGATGCCAAATTGAGAAAAAAAAAAATAGATGCAAATTAATGGTGATAAAAATTTCATCAAACCATTTGAAACGATTGAAAACACCTTTAAAAAATAATGAAAAAGATTTTGTTTTTAACGGTTTTACGGTTGAGTTCTGGGTATGGCGTACTCAATTTTGTGGTGTTATTTTCACAATTTTTAAAACCTTAAAAAATAAAAATCATTATGAAAAAGTTACTTTTATCATCTGTTTTTTTAATGTCAATTGCTTACTTAGGTCAAGGGCAAACAACGGTCAGAATTCTACCTACTTTAACGACCCCTTTAGAAGGTGTATTTATTGGTAATGGTGCTGGGGCTACTACCACAGGAAATAATAACCTACTCATAGGAAATAATGCTGGCAATTCTTTGACATCAGGAAATTTAAATACCTACATTGGAAGTCAAGCTGGGCAATTATCAACTACTGCGAATCAAAATGTACTTATTGGTCAAGCCACTGGATATAACACCAATAGCTTTTACAATGTATTTATTGGTAGGACTGCAGGGTTTGATAATACAACTGGTAACAGTAATGTATTTCTTGGCGTTTTTGCTGGTGGAGCAGTTGGTGCTGGTGCAACACCTCCTCCCGGGGGTGTAGGTAACACAACAGGAAACAACAATACATTTATTGGTTTCAAAGCATCACCAGCACTCGCAAATCTTACTAATGCTACTGCTATTGGGTCTGATGCTGTTGTAGGAGCAAGTAATGCAATAGTATTAGGTAATTCTTCTGTGAATGTAGGTATCGGTGTAACTGTACCACGGAGAAAATTAGAAGTAAACGGAGAGGCGATTATTGGTGGAGGTATTACAAGTTTGCCTGCGGGTTACAACCTTTATGTAGCCAATGGTGTCCTTACTGAAAAGGTAACTATTGCAGCAAAAAATACAGTCGCATGGGCTGATTTTGTTTTTGAGAAAAACTATAAACTCAGATCATTATCGGAGGTAGAAAGTTTTATTAGTCAAAATGGACATTTACCCGAAGTGCCTTCTACGCAAGAAGTACAAACTAACGGCATGAACTTAGCGGAGAATGATGCTAAATTGTTGCAAAAAATAGAAGAATTAACACTGTATATGATTGCACAGGAAAAGAAAATAAAATTATTAGAAAAACGAATTGTTAAACGTAAACATTGATGAATATGAAAAAGGTAATTTGGTATTTGATGATTGTGTTGGTTGGTATTTTGGCTTGTAAAAGTCAAACGATACAACCCGAAACCGTGAATTTTGAATTTACAGGAGAAAGTACAGGAGTTTCATCTTTTAAAGTCTTGCAACTAACAAGCAATAAAAAGAATGAACTGAGTATCTTGGCAGACCCGATGAAACTTAAAATTACAACCAAAGAACAAGTATATGATTTGAAGAATTATATAGGTTCAGCGGATTTAAAAGCACAAATTTTAGAATATGAAAGACCTTTGACAAGTATTTTACCAGAGATTCCCTTTCCTGTGGACTACAAGCCTGTTCCTGTTATAAAAACATGGAATGCAACGGAGGGAACCATATCAATTCAGCTCATCGAAGGACAACCCTTAGAAAATAGACAATGCTCAAATCCATATAAAGTAACTGTTAAGTTGTCAAATGTCAAGTTTACTACTAATGATAGTAAACAGATTTTTACACTTAAAACACAGGTATTTAAAGATTTTCGTGTTGGCTGGTGTCCTTTATAAATAATAAAGGAAATGAAAATTATAAAATTATTACTTATATTTTTACTTTATGGATACTGGCATGAGAGTCAGGCACAATTAAATTGTGGGACATCACCACTTACAACAACTCAGAGGAATAATTTGTTAAGTGCAATACAAGCGACTCCATCAACTCCTCCAAACAATGCTGTTGTGATAAATGGGATTACATATGTACCTATCAGACCACATATAGTTGGAAATACTGATGGTACAGGGAGACTAAACTTAGGAACATTAAATGATGGATTAGCGAGAGTTAATAGAGATTATCTGACTCAAAATTTGCAATTCTATTTTTGTGGAACACAGCCTAATTACATTAATAATACGACATACTACAATTATAATTCAAACGATGAAAACAATTTAGCGAGTGGCAACCAAGTAAATGATGCGATAAATTTATTTTTTGTTAATTCAATTACTATTCCAACTACCAATGGAAATTTTCAAGCGGGTGGTTATGCTTATTATCCATCTTTGGGTACATTTTCTAATCGAGTTTTTCTTGTAAACGCACAAACAACTGATGGTAGCTGGCAACATGAATTTGGTCATTATTTTAGTTTGATTCATACGTTTGAATTTTCTAATGATGCCACCATATCGGAAAGAGAAATGGTAGCAAGGGCAGGAACAGGAGCAAATTGTTCAACAAAGGGAGATCAATTATGTGACACACAGGCAAATCCTTACAATCGATCTGGTGGTAGTTCATATAGTGGATGTACCTACACAGGTACTGTTACAGATGTGAACGGTGCAGCATATACACCACAATCAAATAATTTAATGAGTTATACTTATTTCAATTGCCTTCCAGCAATATTTACACCGAATCAGTATAACAGAGTAGGACAGGGTTTAAATTTAAGACTTAGTTATGCAAGTCAGAGTGGAGGGTACAATATTGAAGGTTGTGCTGCAACCATACTAACAGCTCCAAGTTCGGTGACAGCTTCTATTAGTGGAACAAATGCTACCATCTCCTGGACTGATAATTCAACGACTGAAATGGGTTTTACTATTGAGCGTTCAACGTCATCCACAACAGGTTTTGTAGCCGTTGGTGGAGTTGCTCCTAATATAACATCTTTTGTAGATAATTCTGTTATGACGGGTACAGGGTATTTCTATCGTGTAAAAGCCTCAAATACAACTACAAATTACTCAAATATAGCTTCAACAGGAGGTGCAGCTTGTCCAGCAACATTAACTTTGACGGCTTCAATAAGTTCTGGCTCGCAAGTATTTCAAGTTTCTAACAGTATTACCTCAACCAGCCAAATTTCTGGAACTGGTACTAATGTTACTTACCGTGCGGCTTCAAGAATTGTGCTTAATCAAGGGTTTAAAGTAAGTACGGGTGCTCTTTTTAAAGGTAGAATTTCTGCCTGTAATGTCAGCAATAGACAAGCAAGTGAGTCTGCTTTGTACGTCAATGAGGAAATCGAAGGTATAGAATTATCAGCTTATCCAAATCCTACATCAAACGGGGAAGTAATTATTCAATATACCCTCCCAGAAGATGGAAACGCCAGTATTAATTTGGCGAATATGAGTGGTATAAATGTGAAAAATATCGTAGAGGATAAATTCCATAAAAAAGGAACTTATAAAGTCAAAGCCTCGGTAAGTGATTTAAAGACAGGCATTTATCTATATATTTTGCAAGGAGATAAAGTGAGATTAGCTAAAAAGTTAGTGATTGAATAACTAATAATCCAGTACAATCATTTCAAAAACTCCGCAAGGTCTAATACTTGCGGAGTTTTTGTTTTATCTTTGGAAATATTCGATGTTTGATTTTCGTTGTTCGATGTTCGTGCAAAACGAAAATCAAACATCGAACAACGAAAATCGAAAAATGAAAATACTACTTATAGAAGACGAACCCAAAACGCTCCAATCCCTCCGACAAGGTTTGGAAGAAAATGGTTTTGAAGTTGATATTGCCTACGATGGCATGATTGGGAAACATCTTGCCAAAAAGAACCAATACCAAATCATCGTTTCCGACATCATCATGCCAGGAATTAATGGTTTGCAGATGAGCAAAGAATTGCGTCAGGAAGGTATCACTACACCCATTTTAATGCTCACAGCTTTGGGTAGTATTGATGAAAAACTAATGGGCTTTGATGCAGGAGCGGACGATTATTTAGTCAAACCTTTTGACTTTTTGGAACTCTTGGCTCGTATCAAAGTCTTAGCAAAGCGTAGCACCCAAGTACCTATGCCTATAACGAGTAATACGCTGGTATATAGCGACTTAGAGATGAATTTTGATGCCCACTCTGTTACAAGAAGTGGTAGTAAAATCGACCTAACCGCCCGTGAATTTGCTTTATTGGAATACCTTTTACGCAACCACGGAAAAGTGATTTCAAAAGCCGACATTGCCCAAAAAGTATGGGATAGTCGGATAGATATGGGGACGAATGTCATAGAAGTTTTTATGACGATGTTACGGAAGAAAGTGGATAAGAATTATGATACCAAATTGATACATACGCAATATGGGGTTGGGTATGTGTTGAAGGTGGAGGAGTAGTTACAATTAACAGTGAACAATTATCAATTAACAGTAAAGGGCAAAATTATAGGTGATGTAGTCTTAATTTTACGGTTTGTGATATAATCGTTTATTGGTAATTGTTTATTGATAATTGAAAATATGCAAATCAGAGCCAAATTAACTTTACAATTTACAATTTTAGTTTCGGTGATTGTCTTGGCAATCTTCGGACTAATTTATTGGCTTCGCTTAAATTATATTGAGGATGAATTTTATAAACGCCTCACCCAAAAGGCTTCGACCATCACGAAACTGTATTTGACCATTGAGAAGGTAAACAGTAAGAAATTATTGAAGAAAATTCAGAAGGCAAATTATGATGTTTTTTATCGTGAAAATCTGTTCATTTACGATTATAATAAGTCCGAATTTTTCTCTTTGAATGATACCATTCGCTATAAAACAACCACTGATTTTCTGGGTCAAATTCTCAAGAAACGAGTTGTTCGCTTGAAGCAAAAGGAATATAAAATCGTTGGAATGTATTATGTAGATAGGTACAATAAGTTCATAGCCATTGCTGGGGCAGAGGATTTGGCGGGACAAAAAGACCTTGAATATCTCAAAAATATCATGATTTGGCTGTTTTTGGGGACATTGGCTTTGGTTTCGTTGGTCGGGTGGTATTTTGCCGCCAGAGCTTTATCGCCCATTTCTGAGGTCATTCAACAGGTGCAATCCATCTATCCACAAAACGTCAATCAGCGGCTTATTATCCAAAATCCCAAAGACGAAATCGGACGACTGACTGCCACTTTCAATGAATTGCTGGAACGAATCGCCGAGGTGTTTAGACTACAAAACCTCTTCGTTTCCAACGTCTCCCACGAGATGAAGAACCCTCTGATGAAGATTGGCTCTCAGATTGATGTAGCCCTTTTGAAAGAACGTACTCCCGAACAGTATCTCGTTACATTACAGTCAGTTAGGCAAGATATTCGGGAAATGGGACAGCTCTCAAATACCCTTCTGGAACTGGCAAAAGTGAGTGATTTAAACCACAAATTGATGTACGACGAAGTCCGTTTGGATGAAACCATTTGGGAAGCTGGGGACTTACTTTTACAAGCCGAACCCAAGTATCAATTGCAAGTAGATTTTGCCGATGAATTGGAAGAAGATACCCAGTTGGTTGTGAAAGGGAATGCTCAATTACTAAAAACTGCCTTCGTGAATCTGATGGAAAATGGTTGTAAATTCTCAGAAAATCATTCCGTAAAAGTAAGTTTACACTTTGAAAAAGACCACATCGAAGTACAATTTACCAATAAAGGTATCATGGAAAAACCCGAAATGGACTTGATTTTTGAGCCATTTTACCGAAGCCAAAACACGGCAAGTATTAAAGGTTACGGCGTGGGTTTATCATTAGTAAACCGCATCGTAAAACTTCACGGAGGAAATATAAAAGTGCAATCGCTTGATAATCAGACAGTTTTTGTGCTATGGTTACCTTATTCTGTGGGAGGGCTTAAACAGTATTAGCATTCATCTACATATCAGTAGGTAAACGAAAAACGATATTGCCAAATCCTATTCAACTTCTTAATTTTACACAAAAGTATCGCTAACATATTTTCTTGATTATCCTAACTTAGTAAGTGGTATTGTTTTTCGTCTTTTTTTTACGAACTTTGCAATCCAAATTCATCAAAAACTTATCTCTCATCATGCAATCTATCAAGAACTTATCGAATTTTATCAGTCAAATTTCAACGTCATCTTTTACTTACCCCCAAAAAAGAGTAGTTGTTCGTGGACCTTTGGCGTACCTTTCGTTCATTATTCAACAGACCGTTAGTTGATTCCAAAAGCCTCCGCCAACATTTCTTTATCGTCAAAATGGTATTTCACGCCTTTGATGTCTTGGTAATTTTCGTGCCCCTTTCCTGCTACCAAAATTATATCTCCTTCCTGTGATAATTCCCTGACTGCCAGAAAGATAGCTTCTTTTCGGTCTTCAATAATTTTGGTCTTTTTGAAATCAATCGGAGGAATACCTTTACGCATTTGTTCCAAAATCTCGTTCGGGTCTTCGTTTCTTGGATTGTCGGACGTTAAGATTACTTTATTGGATAATTCACAGGCGATTTTTGCCATAATCGGGCGTTTGGTCGCATCCCGATTTCCTCCACAACCCACAACGGTAATTACTTGCTGATTACCGTCTTTTATTTGATTAATAGTTTTCAAAACATTTTCCAAAGCATCGGGCGTATGGGCATAATCCACGATACCGACTTTTTGGTCTTTCATCGAAACCACTTGGTCAAACCGCCCTGGGGCAGTTTTTAAGCCCGACATTTCTACCAAAACTTCGTCTTTGTCTTCTCCCAAAAGTACGGCAGCACCATAAATCGCCATCAAATTATAGGCATTAAATGTCCCAATCAACTGAAAATGAACGTCATAGTTGTTAATTTCCATTTGTAGTCCATAAATACTATCCGAGACAATGCGTCCTTTCACCGTAGCGAGGGTTTCTAAGGAATAGGTATTGATGCTTGCCTTGGTGTTTTGTAACATCACACCACCACGTCTGTCATCAATATTGGTTAGGGCAAAAGCTGTTTTTGGAAGAGCATCGAAGAAGCCTTTTTTGGCTTTAATGTAGTTATCAAAAGTCCCGTGAAAATCAAGATGGTCGTGGGTGATGTTCGAGAAAATTGCCCCTGTAAAACTCACGCCCGTAATGCGATGCTGCACCACAGCGTGCGAACTCACCTCCATAAATGCGTGCGTACATCCCGCCTGAGCCATTTTTGCCAATAATTGATTTAAACTAACGGCATCGGGCGTGGTGTGGGTCGAGGGAATTACGTCTTCATCAATCTGATTCTGAACGGTTGAAATTAAGCCACAACGATAGCCCAAATTTCGGAATAAACGGAACAAAAGCATCACCGTAGTCGTCTTGCCATTCGTGCCTGTGATGCCGACTAATTTGAGCTTTTTAGAAGGATTATCATAAAACTCAGCCGCCAAATATCCCAAAGCCTCCGCCGCATCGGGGACTTGGACATAAGTAATAGTTGAAAGTTGAATTGAAGGTAAATCTTCACAAAGAATGGAGGTCGCCCCCATGTCGATTGCCTTTTGGATGAAGGTGTGTCCGTCCACCTGTGTACCTTTCAAAGCCACAAACATTGAGCCTTCGCTTACTTTTCGAGAGTCAATAATGATTTCCGAAACCGTAACGTCAGGATTTCCAATAATGGTTTGCTTTTTTAGTTTTTGGGATATTTTGGATAATGTTTTCATAATAAATCAGTTAAAATATACAAATAGAACACGGATTAAATGGATTAGACCGCTGCGGCGGACCGTACGGATAAAATTAATAAAAATCCGTACGGTCCGCCGCAGCGGTTTAATCCTCTTTAATCCGTGTTCCAAAATTACTCACAGTTGATTTCTAATAAACCTGTTTCGCCTTCAAATCAGTTATCAGTTTTGAATCAATCAGGAAAGTATGTTTTTCACCCAAACCTGCCTTGATATAAAAATTGACTTTCAAAGGCGTATCAAACGAACCCTTCTGAATTCTGATACTCATGGGTCTGTCCACGCCACTTTTTTCTGATTGTTTTTCGATGTTTTCGATGTCTTGTTTTGTAAATTCTTTTTTACCTACCACGGCACTATTGGGCAATGTTATTTCGGCAATGAGTTTTTCATTGCTCTGTAATTTTCTACTCAATGAATAAAAAATCCCCATTTCTGAGATTTCACTCTTGTTTTTAGAATCTGATAATTCGTTATCGGCATCATCAAATCCGTTTGAATAAAAACCTACATTGGTAACGGTTACGTGGATTTTATTATCCAAAATATTCAAAACATCATCCGTTTCTCTTAATTCGCCTTGCAATTCGTTTACTTCTGCTTTTTTGATGGCTACGGTACTTTCCAATTCTTGAATCGTATTTTTTTGGTAAGCAATCAAGCTATCTTTTTCTTGTAAAATCTTCTGAAAATTAGAAATTCTAACCTCATATTCACCAATGGTTTTGGTCATTTGGGCTTGTAGGCGGGTTTTGTCCACTGATAACTGAGCGATTTGTTTCTTCAACAATGTCATCATCGTTTCGGCTTCACGGTCTGTTCGGGTATTTTGCTCTGTGGAAACTCGTTCCAATTTTGCCTGAAGGGCATCAATTTTTTTCTGTTTTTCCTGAATATTCGTGCGGTTATCTTTGATGTCATCTCTGAGGCGTTGAAGGTCGGTATTGATAAGTCTAATCTCCTCGGAATTGTTCTGAATCTGACTTACTTGAAAATCAGTCTTCTTGTTCTGACCAAATTGCGAGTAAAACAAATAAAGCACGCCCATTAATAAAGCACCAAGCAAACCGTTACGTAACCAAGATTGCTTGGAAGTATCTGAATTATTTTCAGATGAATTTTGAAACAATGACATTGTAATTAGGGGTTAAGATTTTTTTATTGGCTTTCGGCTGTCAGCATTCGGCAATCAGCTTTTGCCAAAAATACTAAAAAAGTAGGATATTTGATTGCTGACTGCCGATAGCTGACTGCCGGCAGCCAATTATTGCAAAAGTAAACTAATATTTTTATTTCTAACCGTAACAGCACCAGGCGGAACGGATTGACTCAGCACTTTTCCGATTCCTTTAAACGAAACCTTGAACCCTTTATTTTCAAGGACATACATGGCATTTTTCAAGGTCATTCCTCTGGTATCAGGTACTCGGCTTTTGGGGTTTTGATGAGTTTGATACTCCAAAATACCACCGTCTCCCCGCACTACTGACCAGCCTTCGTTGGTTGGGATTTTTTCTACTTCAAATTCTTCACAAATCTTTTTGATGTCACCCGTGTGTGCGACTTGTTTTTTAGTGGCAAATTGCTTTGCCCCTGCACTTTTAGCTTCCAACGATTTGTGCATTCGGATGTCGCAAGCATAAATTTTATCCGCAATTTCTTTGAACACCGGAGCAGATGCCTCAGCCGCAAAAAGGGCTTCTTGTTTCACGCCACGAGGATTATCAATCATCACCACGATACTGTATTTTGGAGCATCAGCGGGGAAATATCCGATGAAAGAAGTGTAATACATTCCCTCCCGATATTTACCATTTATCAACTTGCGAGACGTTCCCGTTTTGCCCGCAATTTTATACATTTCGTTCTTAATATTGCTCGCTGTACCTCTTTCTACGACTCCTTCCAACATTTTTCTGACCTTCGCTAAGGTCTCTTTACTACACAATGGTTCGTCGTATTTTACTTGGGCAATCTGATAATCATCCTCTATTTTATCCGCAATTTTGGTATGTTTTACAATAATTGGCTGAACCCATTTTCCGTCATTGGCAATGGCATTATAGAACGCAAGCATCTGCAAAGGTGTTAATGATGTACCGTAACCAATTGAATTCCAAGGCATTGCCGTGATATCCCCTAAGCGTGGCGTATTTATGACGGGTTTTGCGTCTGGACGTAACTGAAATTTTAAAGGTTCGTCTAAATGAAATTCGTGGAGCTTTTTATAATACTCGTTTTCACGTCCTTTAAAATATTTCAACATCAATTTTGCCGTTCCTACGTTTGAGGATGTCTCAAAAACCTCTTGGGCTGAAATCGTGCCGTGGACTTTGGTGTCTTTTAAGGTTTTGTTGCCAATCGTAAGTGTGCCATCGCCTGTGTGTACCCATTCTTCGTTGGTGAGTCCGCCCATTTCCATCATCGCTACCATTGAGGGCAATTTGAAAACTGAGCCAGGGTCAGAAAGTCCCAAAACAGCATGATTGTAGGTTTCGGCAAATGCCAAAGTATCTTTCAAACGAGTGAGGTTGGTCATGGCTTTGATTTCGCCCGTGGCTACTTCCATCACTACTACGCAACCTTTATCGGCACTTAATTGACGCAGATATTTCATCAGCGAAGTCTCCGCCACGTCTTGAATATTGACATCAATGGTTGTGTGAATGTCCACGCCCGAAACGGGGATTGATTCCTCACCGCCTTCGATGGGTCGCCAACTGCCGCCCACGATTTTCTCAAAAATTCCTTTTCCGTTTGTCCCTGCTAATTGAGCATCAAAACTGTTTTCGATACCTACTTTCTCCGTTTCTTTTTTATAGCCAATCGTTCTGAAACCCATTTTTCCGAAAGGATTGTATCGTTCATTTGATTTCTCAAAAACGACTCCACCTTTAAACTTCCCGAATCTAAAAATAGGCCAAGTTTTCATGGCTTTTACTTGCTGAAAATCTAATTTACGTTCATTAAGGCGAATATAACTGACTTTGTCGTGGCGGGCTAATTCAATCATTGCCAAATAATCTCGCCAGTCTTTATCACCATAAAAATTGGCTAAAAGATGACAAAGCGAGTCGATTCCTTTTTCGTAAATATCGCCATTTTTGGTATTTCCAAGTCCCACCATTGGGTCAAAACCTAATTTATATTTGGGTAGAGACGTTGCTAATAAACTACCATCGGCAGCATAAATATTGCCCCTGACGGCTTCTACAGTACGTTTTCGTACATATACACGCTTGGCTTTTTCACGCCATTCTTTACCTTCAATATTTTGTATTTTAAAAATACGCCAGACAATCCCTCCCGCAAAAAGAAGGACGAACAAGAACATAAACCGAACCCGTAGTATGATGTCTTTTTTGATGTTCATTTTGTATTGGCTTTTGGCACTTAGCTTTTGGCAATGATTGAAAGTTTAGCTTATTACAGCTAAAAGCTATTCTTTCACCACAATCTTAGTCGGCGGTGTTTTATTCTCTTGCAAACCCATTGGTTCTACTCTTTTGATGATTTCGGATTGCTTGCCAGCTTTCATAAAATCGGCTTTTTGGGTAGTATAGTCGGCTCTTTTTTCTTCTACTTCGGCTTTCATTTTGTCAGTGCGATGGATAAGGTTTTCGGCATTGAGGGATGAAATAATATAAACCACAATCAAACCCGAAATCCAAACCACATACCACAATTGAGAGGCTGGAAACTTACCGCCCAAAAATTTGTCCATATTTAAAACACGGTCAAAAAAAGCAAATATTCCACGATTCGGACGATACGTGGAGGAGCTTCGGTTTTGATTTTTTGATACGTTTTTTGCCATGATTTTGGAGTTGTTAAGTGTCTAAATCATTAAGTTGTTAAAGGCTTTGTGAATATTTTAAAACTTAACAACTTATGTCACGCTAATTTTAAGGTTGAGCATCTCCGATGCTATTTGGGACTCTATTTTCTTTTCTACAAAGGTTAAACTTCTCCGAAGTACTTTTCCAGACACTACTTCGGAGAAGTTTAACCTTTGTAGAAAGTATAAAGATAGAGGTTTCAGCATCAGAGATGCTTAACCTTAAAATCTGTGTAAAACTGATAGTCTCAAACCTTAACAACTTAAAAATCAGTAACTTAACAACTTATCGTCGCTACTCTCAACTTCGCACTACGACTTCTATTATTAATTGATAATTCATCTGGTGATGCTTCAAGGGGTTTTCGGGTGATGCCTTCCAAGGGTTTTGTTACCGTTCCAAAAACGATGTCTCGGTCCATTTCTCCTTTGAAATTTCCTGCTTTGATATAATTTTTCACTAATCTATCTTCCAAAGAATGAAAGGTCATAATTACCAAACGACTTTCTGTATCTCTCAGTAAATCAGGGGTTTGTTCCAAAAATTCTTGAATAACCTCCAATTCCTGATTAACTTCGATGCGGATTGCCTGAAAGACTTGGGCAAAATATTTGAACTCCTTAAACTTCGGAGCAAATCGTTCTAAAATAGCCTTAAACTCGCCCGTGGTCTTGATGGGGGCGTTCATGCGGGCAGTACAAATGCCATTGGCGAGGGTCTTAGCGTTTTTGACTTCGCCGTACATTCCCAAAATTTTGTGAAGTTGTGCTTCTGGATATTCGTTGATGATAGTGAAGGCAGAAACCTCAGCTTTTTGATTCATCCGCATATCCAAATCTCCTTCAAAGCGAGTTGAAAATCCACGAGTGGGTTCATCAATTTGGTGTGATGAAATACCAAAATCTGCCAAAATTCCATCAACTTTTTTGAAACCGTATAATCGAAGATATTTTTTGATATTTCTGAAATTAGCTTCGATGAAAGTGAAGCGTTTATCATCGGCGAAGGCAAGGGAATTTTGTTTGGCATCGGGGTCTTGGTCGAAGACGATGAGTTTGCCGTTTTCGCCCAAGCGTTCAAGAATTGCTCTGGAATGACCCCCTCCGCCAAAAGTTACGTCCACATAAACACCATCAGGGCGAATATTTAGCCCTTCAAGGCATTCTTGAAGCATAACGGGAAGATGATACAACTTTTCAGCGGTCATTTGGGGGGATTTTTTTGAGTAAGGATATTTGTAGGTGTGAGATATTTGGTATTAAGTTTTAGAAAATAAACTACTGATTATCAGTTATTTATATAAAAAACTAAACATCGTTTAAATACTCATGACTACGTAATACAAATTTATGGATAAATTCCTAAAATCTGGTAGGTTTTTGAAAATTGTGAAAATGGGGAATTTTAAAAGCCAAGTATGCCTATTTTTGATAGGTACACTTGGCTTGAAAATTACTTGGCACGTTGCTGCCGCAAAATTCTGTGGGATAATTTTAGAAACGATATTCCATAGAAACTAAGCCATAAGATCCCAAAATATTTTGAGTTTGGGCTTGGCTATAAAAAGGTGACACCGTAGCATCGCTCAACGTTTTGTTATTCAGTAAATTATACCCTTCAAGGCGTAATAAAACCTTTTTATTTGCGTGATATTCCGCCCACATATTTATTAATGTGAGCGTAGCGGAGGTAGTATTTTCTTTCCTTAATTGAACCCAATTAGTCTCAAAATTAAACAATAATTTTTCGGAAGGTTTTAGATTAATGATGGTTGAAAATTTATGCAAATTATTGGTTAATAATTTCTCTGTAAAAGCCGATTTTAAACTTCTTTGGGTGTTTTTATAAGATGATTCAAAATTAAAAAAGCCTTTAAAACGACTTCTGAGCAAGAATGAATAATTAAAAGTCTCATTCTTGAAAGGATTTAGCACATTATTAAGAATGTTTTGGGAATCAAAAACACTCCATTCCAAGCCCACTTTTGTACTCAACGGTACACTGTAAAAATCCTTCCCCAAAGAAACGTTTAATTGCGAATTGAGATCTTCGCCCACATTGACAAACTGCGAAAAATCTCGGTTGGCATCCGTAAAAGAGTTGCTTCTAACAGGATTTTTGTTAAGTGAATATCGCCCAACTACCAAAGCATTAATGTGGTAAAATAAATCAAAAAGGTAGTATTGTAGACTGAAATTATGCTTTTGAGTGATACTTAAATTACGATTCCCTTTGGATATTCTACGGAAAGATTCAATCTCAAAGACTTCATTTAACTGTTGAATATCGGGTAAATTATTAGCAAAATTATAGCCTAAACTCAGTACATGACTTTGCGAAAATTTCAACTTTCCCAACACCAACGGCTCCCATTGTAAGGTACTGATATTTGCCTGATTTCGCTTGCCAATAAATGCTAAATCATATTGATTGATGGATATTCCGAAGGTTAAATCAAGTTTTTGAAATTGCCATTTGATATTACATTCAGCAAAGGTTTTTTGTAGATTATATTTAGCCGTTTGGTCTAATAAATCAAGATTCCAACGATTTTGCGATTCCTTGTTGATAAGTCCAAAAAACTCTCTTTGAATATTCTCATTTCTCCCAAAACTACTTGTAATAGTCCAAGTTTTATTTAATTTCCATTTGTCTGAAATATTTATCGAAAATTGATGATTGGGTTGCTCAATATTTTGCTCAAATGATAGACTATTGAAGTTATTAGAAGATGTTTGCCCAATTAAATCAACGAAAACATCTTGGTTTGCGGTAAGGGCAAGGCGTTGATTACCAGATAAATACAAATGTTTTGCATCAATGGACAAAGTATTTTTGGGAGAGAACGTATGAACCCAAAGTAATTGATTAGAGGAGTTTAACTGAGTAATTTCCTTGGATTCTTGTGAAGCATTAGTTTTCTGTAAAAATTGACTCTGAAACTCAGAATTACGTTGATTTTGGGCGTAATTTATTTTGAAATTATACAGAAAATTATTCTTTTTATCGGGCGTAAATCGAAGATTAGTTTTAGATTCTACCCAACTCGACACACGGTTAATTGCCTGATTTTCAAGGTATAAATTATTGGGGAGGTTGGCATAAAACCTATTAAGTGAAAAAATGTCTTGGGCTTTTGAACGGTTGAAAATAGTGTAATTTTTTAGCTTGAAATTTGGGCTAAACTGTTGAGCTAAACTCACCGCCATCATCGAATTGGAAACTTTGGGAGAAATGATATTTTCTTGAAAAATACCCTGTGGAATATCATCGGCAGAGAGTTGTAAACTTCCTCCGCCCGACATTATTTCATCCAATTTTCCGCTAAATTGCAGGAAATCCTCAAAGGTAAAAATTGATTTTCCTACATTGTTAATATTCGCCAAAACGTTCCATTTTGTTTTGGGTTTAAAGAGAAATAAATTAGTATTAAAAAGATAATTTTCAGGCACTCCACCTCCTGCCGTAAGTGTTCCCGTGGGGATATTTTTTTTGTCTTCTCTAATCTTGATATTGAGAGCTTTCTTGTTGGTATTCAGCCCATTAGGGTTGTTAGGGTCTTGAAAATTATCCACAATCTGGATTTTATCAATTATCTCGGCAGATAAACCGTTACTCAATAATTTGGGGTTATTTTCGTATAATTCTTCACCTTCTACCATCAGGTTTTTGACTTCTTGTCCTTGCACAAAAATCTTACCTTGAACCACCTCCACACCAGGTAATTTTTTCAACAAATCATTGAGGTTTTTATCGGCGGGAGTTCTATAAAAATTGGCGTTGAAAGTAGCAGTATCTTCCTTAAAAGTAACAGGTCTCTGTGCTATAACTTTCACTTCGTCCAATACTTTTGTGCTTTGTTTTAATGAGAAATCAACAACCGTATCTTTCTGAATGTCAATGACTTGGATAAGATTTTCAAACCCAATGGCACTCACAATAAAACGTAATTTTTGGGGATTTTTGAGCTGAATTTGGTACTGTCCAGAAGGTTCAGTCAACTTGAAGGCAATAAAACTGGAATCACGGGCAGCAGAGACCGTGAGATAGGCGTTTGGAATGCCCACAGAAGCAGTGTCGGCAATGATACCTTTGAGGGTAATATTTTGAGAAAATAGGTCGTTTGCAAATAATAAAAACGAAGCTACTGACAAAAATCGGAGTAATCTTCGGTACATAATTTATCGTTTAAAGAGCTTTCGGCATTTGGCTTTCGGCTCTCAGCTTAAAATCAGATAAATACTCAAAAAAAGACATGAAACAATTTTATATTGATACAATATTTTTTAAAATGTTGTAAGCCAATTGCCGATAGCCAACTGCCATTTAATTCATCTTTATAATCTTCACACCGCCCGAACCCGTAGCATCACCACCACCCGTTAATTCCTTGGTTTTCTGAGCCAAAATTTCATCATATTCTTTCTGAGACACTTTTTTGCCTTCGGTTGGCATTATTAGCTGGTCGTTGGAAGGTTTTTCGTTCTTAAATTCTTTAAAGGCAAAAGTTTTTCCTCCTTTTTCTTTCAATTCTATAATTAGCCCAGGCAATCCCCAATAATTGGCAGGACCTGAACTCACGGGAATTTCCAAAGCAAACCATGCTTCAACGTCATATTTTCCAACGATGGCGGTTGCTTTTTGGCAATTCATTTTGTTGATTTGTTTTCCTTCGCCCGTTAGTTTCCAATCAATCTTTTTGAGAACGTCCGAAACCAAAAAAGGCTTACCCAGAATATCAGTTTGAGAAGCGTAAGAATGTTTAGGTAAATCTTTAAAATAACTCTTCCCTGTTACTTCACCGAGCGATTTCACCCTTGGGTCGTTGCCTTGACTTTCAGAGGATTTATAAGAAGAAACATCCTGATTGAACATCAGGACCATTGAACTTTTAGAACTTTCCTCTAATCTCTTGAAAATCATCTCACGAATGCTCGGGTCTTGCATTTGCTCCTCGATTTGTTTCCGCTTTTCGGGTGTCAATGATACACGAGTCTCCTCATAGAACACCATTCCTTGCTTGGTTTGAGCTTTCGTTGATAGAGATTGAAGGCAGATGATACCCGATAAAAGTGCGATGAGTGATTTAGTTTTCATAAGAATTGAGTTTTGTTGAGAAATATTTCCCTCACTATATATTTTCAACGAGGGGAAGTATTATTGAAAAACAATGACAATCATAATGTGGTAATCCGTTTCAATAACAATGATGATGATAACATCCTTATTGTTGCAAAAGTTGTAAAAATAATATCATGATTTTAGGTTTTAGAGTTCAATAAAGGGTAGTTCCACTAACCAATATATCAAAATAAATTTAGATTATAAAATTAAAATTTTAAACGTTCTTTTGATATTTTCTCCTTTCAATGTATTCAAGAAGCGTTTTAAGAATAAGTAAACGGTAAATTTTAAATTTAGGGTTGAATGGTTTTATTACCTTTTTGATGTTTTAGAAATTTACAATTCTTGTATAAAAGGTACTTCTGCAAGTGCTGTTTATAAGAATGTAAATGATGATTGAAATTCCTAAAATGTAATAGGTTTTTAAAAATTGTGAGAAAAGGATATTTCAAAAGCCGAGTTTACCCATCAAAAATAGGGAAACTTGGCTTTTAAAATGATGAATTATAATGACTCTAAGAATACCGCTCAAATTTATCCCAATTAGGTTTCCGTTTTTCGAGGAACGAGTCTCTGCCTTCTTCGGCTTCTTCGGTCATGTAGCCGAGGCGGGTTGCTTCGCCCGCAAAAAGTTGTTGCCCCACGAGTCCGTCATCGGTCAAATTGAAGGCAAATTTGAGCATTCTTATTGCCATTGGGCTTTTGGCGAGAATCTCTTTTCCCCACGCAAAGGCAGTGTCTTCGAGTTCATCGTGTGGGATTACGGCATTGACCATTCCCATTTCGTAGGCTTCTTGGGCGGAGTAGTTTCGTCCCAAAAAGAAAATTTCACGGGCTTTTTTCTGACCTACCATTTTTGCTAAATACGCCGAACCGTAACCACCGTCATAACTGGCAACGTCTGCATCGGTTTGTTTGAAAATGGCGTGTTCTTTACTCGCCAACGAGAGGTCGCAAATCACGTGGAGACTGTGCCCACCGCCAACCGCCCAGCCAGGCACAACGGCAATCACGGGCTTGGTCATGAACCTAATAAGGCGTTGAACTTCCAAAATATTGAGGCGGTCTCGTCCGTCCTCGGCACGATAGCCCCCTTTTTGACGAGCCTTTTGGTCGCCTCCCGAACAGAAAGCCCAGATACCATCTTTGGGAGAAGGACCTTCACCCGATAGCAACACTACGCCTACGTTTTTGTCGTGGGTAGCATCTGTAAAGGCATCGAGGAGCTGAAAAGTAGTTTTGGGACGGAAGGCATTTCTTACTTCGGGGCGATTGAAGGCAATTCGAGCCACGCCTTCACACTTTTTGTAAGTAATATCGCTGTATTCTTTGGCAGTAATCCAGTTGGGCATAATGAGGGTTTGTTTTTTAGCAAAAATACTAAATATTCGGTTGTGATGTGTTAATCCTTGATTAGTTTGAAAATCACGATTAATTTCCCCCCTCAATTTTTGGAACAAAATTTGCAAACTATCTACTAAGTAGCACTTTAAGTCGCCCAAACCCCTAATTACCCATATTTCATGAAAAATAGTAGAGTTCTATCGATTCTCATGTTCCTTTTTGTGTCCTGCCAACAATTATTTGCTCAATTACCTTGTGGAAAAACGGATATTTCGTACCAAGAGGAATTGATTGCTCAAAAATTAATTCAGCAATATAATACTTATTCCAAACAGAGTCGAGTTGCCTACACGACTACGTATATCGCCGTGAAACCGCATTTTGTGCGAACTGATGCAGGTATTACGACTTTGAACATGGCTGCCTTCAATAACGCTTTGGCAATCTGTAATCAGTATTTTATCAATGCTGGCATTCAGTTTTATGTCTGTGGCACGCCCGCCAACACGCCCAATTTTATCAATAATACCGCCATGTACGACTGGAATACGGCAAATTTTAATCGAGATGCCATCACGGCGGCTAACAATGTCAATAATGCTCACAATATTTATTTCAGTAACAACCTCGGTGGGGCGGGTGGATTTTCGTTTGGTATGACTCAAAGCAAGGTCAATAACAGGACGTTTGTTTTGAACGGACAAACAAACGATAACAAGACTTTGGCTCACGAATTGGGGCATTATTTCAACTTGGCTCACACTTTCAATAATGCCGATGCTGCCACTATTTCATCCCGAGAATTGGTTACTCGCAATGCCTCAGAAGTTGCCCCGAGGTTATCGGCAAATTGTAGCACCACGGGCGATTTTGTCTGTGATACACCTTCTGACCCATACAATTTGGCGGGTGGATATTTGTCTTCTTGCAATGCCGTTGGAACTGGAATAACCGCCGTAGATGCCAATGGAGACGCTTTTGTTCCATCCTCTTTGAATGTGATGAATTATTATTTTTGTTCGCCTTATCTCTTTTCGACGGGACAATACGCCCGAATGAATGCGGCTTTGGCAGTCAATAATACGCCCAATCCCGATGCTTCAAATCGCTATACTCTGGACTGTGCCGAGACTATTCAAAACGCCCCAACCAACGTAACTTTGATCTCCTTAGTCAGTGGTGTTTCTTTGGGCGTGGTGGTATCTTGGACGGATAATTCTACCAACGAAACGGGTTATATTATTGAACGTTCTTCGACTTCATCAACAACAGGTTTCGTAGCAATTGGCGGCGTAGATGCTAATATTTTGAGTTTCACGGATAGAAAAGTCAGTAGAAATACAACATACTATTACCGTGTAAAACCCTCAAATACCAAGACAAAATACAACACAACCATCCCCAATATCACAACTCCTCAAATTTGTGGACCTCTACACACTTCCGCTTGCGTAGCGAATGGCAACATCAATATTTTCAAAATTTTGAACGGCACAACGATACTTTTGGATAAAACCAATAGTGTTTGTTCGGCAAATAGTTACGGTGATTTTACGGCTATGACTGCCCCCGTGATGTCAGCAGGAAAATCGTATAGTTTTACGATGAAAACGGGCTACCCAGGCGGTTCAGGCTATGTTCCACAACATTTGGGAGTATGGATTGACGCTAATCAGGACAATGATTTTGATGATTTGGGCGAGATGGTTTATCAAAGTTCAGGCTCAGGAATTATGAGCGGAACGATTCAATTGGACGGAAATTTTACCGTTCCACAAACCGCCAAAGTGGGCAATTTACGGATGCGAGTGAGGAGTATTTCACAATACGAAGGCATCGTAACAAGTCCTTGCAATGCTCAGGATTCGGGCGAAACGGAGGATTATTTGATTGCCGTCAGTAAGTCGATTTCAGTCAATAATAATTTGCCCTCTATTTGCCCAAGTTCGCCCACGGGTTCATTGACTTTTATTCCAAATTATGTCCCAAATTCTGGCAATAATTACAGCGTTGAGCTTTCGGACAATACGGGTACTTTTGGCACTACGCCTTTGATAGTCGGGACGGGTTCGGCGAGTCCAATTTCTATCACAATTCCTAATTCGTTTACGGCTGGGAGTGCCTATCGTTTTAGGGTGAAAGGAAGTAATCCTGCGGTGGTGGGCAATGAGAGTAATAATTTTGGATATGGGGTTTCATCGGCAACGCTTTCTTTGATTGGAACTAATACAATTGCGGTGGGTGATAGTGCCAAATTACGCCTAACTTTCACGGGTGCAAAGCCTTATTCCTTCGTTTTATCAAATGGAAGAACGTTGTCTAATATTCAAACAGATTTTGTAGAAATTTATGTAAAACCTGTTATATCAACTACTTATGCCATCAACTCCGCCTCGGGTGCTTGTGGTAATGCCACAAGTTCAGGGTCGATTTATGTGGGGGTCTCGCCGTATTGTATTCCTACTTACACAACGCCTTGTTCGCCCAATAATAACGCTTCGCCACAATTGGCAATCAATAGATTAGAATTATTGAAGAACTCAACTACCGTAATATTTGACAATAATAATTCTAATTGTAGTACTGCCAATTATAGCGATTTTACCAATTTGACCGCCCCATTATTGAAGCGAGATAGCACGTATTCGGTCATTGTGGCGGGACATACTTCTACGAGCGGTTCGTATTATCCGATGTATTATGCCGTCTGGATTGACTATAATCGTAACAATAATTTTAATGATTTGGGCGAATTA
>JAYUOX010000188.1:0-13414 GCA_043760595.1 Cytophagales bacterium | reverse complement strand
CCAGTTTAACGGAATCAGATGATATTTTCAAAGAATTATGCTTCGGTTATCATTACGACAATTTGGGACGTTTGTCTGAGAAAAAGATTCCTGGGGCTTCTTGGAAATATTCTGTTTTTGACAAAAACGATAGAGAAATTGCCTTTGCTGATGAGTCTGATAGAGCCAAAGGATTTTGGCATTTTCGGAAATTTGATGCCCTCGGCAGGGAAGTTTACGGCGGTATCTTGAACGGGAAAGGCTCAACCGATAGAGCTACTCTACAAGCTGCCTTTGATAGTTTTACGGGCGATTCATACGAAACGATAGGTTCAAGTATATACAATTACACAAATGTTTCATTTCCAACGGCTTATGCTCCCGTGGATGCAGACGTAATGAGCGTGAATTATTACGATAATTATTTTGGTTGGCAAAATGATACGGATTATGATTTTCAAGTATCAAATGCCTTTCATACACAAGGATTTTCTAAGGGGCTTTTGACGGGAACATTGAGTAGAAATATTGAGACAAACGACTGGCTCAGAGCCGTAAATTACTATGATTATCGGGGAAAATTGATACAAACTTTTTTCAAAAATCACAAAGGTAATATTGAGCGTAGCGACTTTCAATATCGCTTCAATGGCGAGGTCTTGAAAATGCGTTTAGTACACGAAGGTATTACGGAAATCTACGATTATACGTATGACCATATTGGGCGTAAAACAGCCTTTAAACACAGTAAAGACGGTATTTTCAAAAATGTGGCAGGATATGAATATGATAAAATTGGTCGCTTAAAGTCCAAGGCTTTTTCCCCTGTTATTACATCAAACAGTAAAAAAACGGGACCTTGGTTTGACCATCAAACATGGGGAAATAACAATATTCCAACCCTCAACGATAATGTAGTGATTGTGGGTGGACATATCGTTACCATTCCTCAAAATACCATTGCCAATGCAAAAAGTTTAAGATTTGAACAGGGTATTTTGGAGAATTTCGGAACGCTTAATTTTGGTAGTTCTAATGCAGCGTTCAACCAATTATTGAGAAATAATAATGCTTCTTCGACTACCACAACCTTAGAAACGGTTGATTATAAATACCATATAAGAAATGGGCTTCGGGGCATAAACCTCGATGCTAATGATAATCTGACCAATAAATTATTTAGCTTCAAATTGTTATACGAAGATGCAAATTACTTCGATGGCAACATTGGAAAACAAGAATGGAAATCGAGTATTGGCAATGTAAGTCGTTCATTTACTTATAGTTACGATGGTGCTTCGAGAATAAAATCTGGAATTTACGGAAGTGATAACGCAACAGAAAATTATTCATTAAACAATGTAGATTATGATAAAAACGGAAATATTACCAATCTTTCAAGAAATGGTTGGAAGTCAAATAATACGTTTGGATTGGTTGATAATTTGAATTATACTTACAATTCAAACTCAAATAAGATTCTGAAAGTTGATGATTCATCCAATGAAACAGCGAGTTTTAGTGATGTTGCTGGGAATGACTATAGCTACAATTTAGACGGTTCTTTAGTTTCTGATGCTAATAAAGGAATAACTTTAATTGAGTACAATTACTTGAAATTACCCCGTAGAATTGTTAAAAATGGAGTAGAGATTTTGAACCAATACAGTGCCAACGGGGTAAAACTGAAAGAAACAATAGGCTCAAATTATACTGATTATTTAGGGAATATCATCAAGAAGAATGATATTATCTATCAAATTTCACATGATGAAGGGCGGATAATTGATGGTGAATATGAGTACCATATCAAAGATCATTTGAGTAATTTAAGGGTAAGTTTTAGAGATTCATTGGGGATTGCGAAGATTACACAAGCAAATTCTTATGGTGTTTTCGGAGAAAATTTAACTACTTTGAATTACAATAAGCAATTATGGAAGAAGGATAATTTCAAATTTACAGGTAAAGAAGAACTATCAGAAACAGGCTATACAGACTTTGGAGCGAGATTGTATGATAATTTAACTCCAAGATTCATTACAATTGATCCAATGGCAGAGAAATATTATGATTTTTCGCCTTACAATTATGTTGCTAACAATCCCATTAATTCAATTGACCCTGACGGTAAAGAAATTTTTTTCTTAGTAAGAAATGATGATGGTAGTGTTCGTGAACAACTAAGGTATAGAAATGGTAATTTTTGGCATTCGGATGGAACGAGATATAATCCAGGTACAGAAAATTTAAGTGAAATCTTATACACTGTTCTGTCTGCATATCGTAGAATTGAAAACTCAGATAATGATGAATTGAAAGGAATATTGAGTCAATTAGTATCCTCTAAAAATATACATTATATAGAAGGGGGTGATAAAGACGCAATTAATCAGGTTGATGGGCAAATGCGACTTGAAATAGATGAAAGTGACCCTAAAAGATTTAAACAAGTTTTAGATCATACTCAAACAGTTTTTAATTTCAAAGGAAAAGTTGGACCTGATTTTAAAGGTATTGGAAAAGCCCCTTTTACAACTATTGTACATGAGATGAGACATCAGTACGACCACGATATTGGTAATATGGGAGATAATACGGGAAATAATGACGAGAAAAACCCTGCCGAAATACGTGCAGTTTATTTAGAAAATATTGCTCGTTCAATGATACATTTACAGAATAGGACAAAATATGACGGGGTGATAGACCCTAAATTATTAAAGAGCCCACCTAACAATAAAATGCCTCAAAAAAAGTAGGCTATAATTTATGGAGTAGTTTTTTTGAAAAATAATTAATAATAAATGAACATGAAAAATATAATAATAACAACAATATTGATAATGATAGTTTCTTGTTCAAAGCATAAACAAGAAAATTACTTTGAGTCCTCTATCGTCAAGAAGATAGCTAAATTAACGAATATAAAGCCACCACCGCCTGTTATCAGCTTTACAAAAATTTATCTAATTGATGAGAAAAAAAATGTATTAGAGTCTAATATTATGGACTTAAAAATGATTTATAATACTTTTTACAAAAATAAATTTACTGATTTTAATGGTTTTTTATTTGAAGTTTTAAATCAGAAGATGTATTTACCGCTCAGTTACAAAAAATATTTAAGCCGTATTCAAACTTTTGTAATTGCCCCTACGATTAAACATTTGTACGAAAATGAGGGAATTGGTAGTCTTCTAAAAAAGTATTGCTTTCAAAGTGATAGATTTTTTTCATTGAATAAAGGGACTTTGAGTCTTGATGAAATTAACTCTATTTCTTATTACTTATTCCTCAATCAATATTTTAGGGTTGATGATGAATATAATCCAACTATTAATTTTAAAAAGCTCAATTTACTATTGCCAGTTTAAAGTATGCCCTTAATAATTGTAGGTTTTCCTACGACCAGATTTAGTTTAACGAGTAATGCCAACAAAGGAATCACGGTAATTGAGTATAATTATCTCAAAAAACCTCGTAGAGTTGTTAGAAATGGGGTAGAGATTTTGTACCAATATGCTGCTAATGGCACAAAATTAAGAGAAACGACAGGAACGGATTTTACCGATTATTTAGGAAATATTATTAAGAAAAATAACGTTTTATATCAAATTTCACACGATGAAGGGCGGATAATTGATGGGGAATACGAGTACAATATCAAAGACCATTTAGGGAATTTGAGGGTAGCGTTTCGGGATTCATTGGGTATTGCGAAAATCTCACAACATTACGCCTACGGCATTTGGGGCGAAGATTTACCCACTTTAAGTTACACAAAACAGGCTTGGAAGGCGGATAATTTCAAATTCACGGGTAAAGAAAATTAACAAGGAACTGGATTTATTGACTTTGGGGCGAGATGGTACGATAATCTTGTGCCACGATTTACGACGATTGACCCGCTGGCGGAGCTATCAAGACGGTTTAGTCCCTTTGTTTACGGAAATAATAATCCCGTTTTGATGATTGACCCCGATGGAATGAGAAGTACAAATTCCATTCAAAAAATGTGGGATGATACTGCCGAAGGGACTTCTTCAACTTGGACAAATAATGGTGATGGTGGGTTTTCTGATGGGGGAGAAGAAGATAAAGGAAAGAAAGCTAATAATCAATCTGTTGCGAAAGATGAAAATGTTAATGGGTTTTATAATTATCAACTGTATTTAAATAAAGATAAAAATAAACTTACTTTTGCGGGCTATTCTGTCGGTTTTAATCGACAAGGTAAATATGGAAGTACTCAATTCAATCTAACAGGTTTTAGGGGAGAAGCATTTGATTACAGTGGTTCTGGAAAAGTAAATTGGGCTGTTGAAGCTGGAGCAAAAGCAACAGGGGTACAGGCAACAGGTTCAATGAGATTAGGTACTAATGATAATAATATACAAGCAAACGCAGAAGGGAATGCCTTAGTTGGAGAAGCTAATATTTCAGCTGGATATTTTTCAGGGGAAAATAATAAAAAGGGGGCTATTTTGTCGGCAGAGGCTGGAGTTTACGGTTTAAAAGGCGAGTTTAATCCAAGTTTTTCTGTTTTTGGATATAAATTTGGATATACACTGGGAGGCTCTTTAGGTTCGGCAGCGATTGGAGCGGGACTTGGTGCATACAGAGACACAAACAAAGGCACACACCATATAAATGGATATGTTATTGGAGCTTTTGTTGTAGGAGGTAAAGTAGGTTTTCAAATAGTGATACCATAGCGTATTTAAGTTCATTTCAAATAAAATAAATTTCAATAAGTATGATAACTTCTATTTTTTATTCAATATTCTTTGGAACATTAGATTTGATTATTTTTTTAGTTTTAGCAAAAGGCTATAAAATTAGTAATCTTGTTGTAAAGTATCTACTTGGCTTAATTCTATTAGATTTATTTTTGTTACAAATATTAGATTTCGGAGTTTACTTATCTAAAAAAGAGTTTTTAAATTTGATGTTCTTTAGTTTTTCTTTAATAATAATTCATTTTGTAACTGAAATACAATTCCAATTATCAAAAAGAGAAGAACAAAAAAATAACAAAAATGCTTTGTTATTTTTTAATTTATTAAGGAAGAGATTATTCTATATCATGATATTTACCTATCAATTATTGTATATTTGGATTGTTGATTTCAGATAAGGCGTATTTGCTCTCACGCTCTTTCACCATATGGTGCAAGTGTTCGTCCGCTCATAGTTCAAGTCTGCGACTTGGACAGTCCCTCATTGGTCTCTTCTGAGTAATTATCAAGCCAAGTTTGCCTATCAAAAATAGGTGGGCTTGGCTTTTATTTGACCACCAATATCGTTTTAATGGCGAATTACTCAAAACCAGAATTACCAAAGGCTCGGTCATTAAAACATTCAGCTACGACTACGATCATATTGGTAGAAAGGTAAAATTCAAGCATGGAAAGAATGGCACAGAAAAAACCGTTAGTACCTATCTTTACGATGGCGTGGGCAGGTTAAAGACAAAATTATATGCCCCTGTGTATCAGTCAGGTAGCAAACAATCAGGACCTTGGACAGACCCTAATACATGGTCGTCCAATAGCGTACCTACTCAAAATGACTTTGCCACGATTAACAATGGGCATACCGTAACCATACCATACAGTACAACCGTAAGTGCGGGAGGTCTTATTTTTCAAAATGGTGTTTTACAGAATTTAGGAACATTAAAATTAGGTAATTTTGGTTCTGGATTGGGTAATTTACAGAAGAATCTGAACAACAATGCGGGTGAAGTATCGGGATATTTGCACGCCTCTTTTAACCAATATCACATTAGGGGCGGTTTAAAAGGTATAAATCTGGATGCCAATAATAATTTGACGAATAACCTTTTTTCCTACAAACTTTTTTATGAGGACGATGGAACGCTATTTGGAGGTAACATCAAAAAACAAAGTTGGAAAAGTAATATTGATGGAAAAGAAAGGGATTATGTGTTTTCGTATGACGGTGCAAGTCGCTTAAAATCAGCGATTTATAATAGTACACAAGTAGGAGAGAGTTATAGCTTGAATAGTGTAGATTATGATAAAAATGGAAATATCACGGCATTGAGTAGAAATGGAGCAACAAATGCTACTTATTCCAGTTTTGGCAATGTTGATAATATGACTTATACTTATCAAAGTAATTCAAACAAACTTTCTAAAATCCAGGATGCAACAAATGGAAACACCGATTTAGGAGATTTTAGAGATGGCATAAACTTAGATGATGATTATGAGTATTGGTTAGATGGCAGTTTGAAGAGAGATAAAAACAAAAACATTCTTTCGATAACATACAACCATTTGAAGTTGCCAGAAACCATAACTTTTGACAATGGAAGAACTATCACAACAGAATATGATGCAGGAGGTGCGAAACTAAAAAAAATAGATTCCAACGGTGAAACGACTGATTATGAGGAAGATGAGATTTATATAAACAACGTTTTATATCAAACAAGCCACGATGAAGGGCGGATGAATGCAAGTGATGAATACGAGTACAATATTACAGACCATTTGGGTAATCTAAGAGTTTCTTTCAGAGATTCGTTAGGTATCGCCGTTCCAGTTCAGAGTATTTTTTACGACCCTTGGGGACTTTCGATGAAGGGAATGCAGATTACTCGTCTTCCTACAAACTTCAATAAATATCAATTCTTGAATCGTGAAACACAATTTGAGACTGGCTTAGTCGATTTGAATAATCGTCAATACGACCCCAATAGAGGACAGTTTACGTCTGTTGATCCACTCAGCGAATTATCACGACAATATAGCCCAACAGTTTATGGGAATAACAATCCAGTCATGATGATTGACCCTGATGGAATGAGAGCAATTTGGAATCAAAAATATGGAGACAAATCTGATTATGTTGATGACGTAACAGGAGAATCGAAAAGTTGGAATGAGGTACAACAAGAGTATGGAATGGTAGGAGATGATAAAGATAAGGACAAAGGCAAGAAAGGAACTTTAAACACATCACCAACGATTGCAGGTAGTGAAAGTTTTGCACCTAATGCTCCTGCCTTGGTAGGATTAGGAAATGCCTTACGTGGAGTTGGAAGTTTTTTAGGGAGATTTGCAGGAGCTGCCTTTGGAATTATTGCTTTGGCATTCACAATGGAAGGAGATACACCTCATCGAGAAGGCACTCCTACAAGAATTGCATTAGGTGTTGACGGATTACTTGCTGATTTTAGTTCTCAGGTAGGAGCAATACCCTATTATGGTGGTTGGGCAAATGCTTCTGATGAAAAAGCTGCAATTATTGCATCAATAATTGCTCTTGGTCAAAAACCAGGAACTACTTTTCACTTCAATCTTAGTGCATTAAATGGTTCAAAAGTAAATGACCCACTCAATTTAAAAATATTTGACAATTCTTACACAACTGCGGAATTTAAAACTGTAATTTCACTTTTCCCTGAAAAAACATACTTTTATATTAAATCAGGGACAATTTATAAGAATGTTAACATAGGCATAAAATAAAAATACTATAAAATGAAAAATCCAATTCTAAATTCTGATGAAATATTCCAACTCTTGGATTATAGCCTGTCTCATAGAAAACTCATTATTAGAGCTACTGTAATAGATTATGAGACAGAAGATTTTTACAATATTGATATTACATTTATTTCCACAGATTATATCCAAGTAACTACTGTTTTAGAAGGTGTAGAAATATATCTTGGTGAAAATAATACATCAATAACACTTGCCAATAATGAAGAAATTAATTTAAAAGCAAACGAACATTTTGTACTTATCTCCAATAAAACAACATATTTCATTGGAGCAAAATCAATTGAAATCACAAAAAATACATTAAACCCACTAGTTAGTAGTATTTGAAAAAGTGCAAGCCGTTTAAAATCTGCCACTTTTGCCAGCACTCAGGTAGGTGAAAATTTTTCTTTGAATAATGTGGATTATGATAAAAATGGAAACATTACGGCACTGAGTAGAAATGGTTGGAAATCAAATAATTCTTACGGATTAATTAATAACTTAACGTATTCTTACGATGCCACCTCTAATAAAATCTTGAAAGTAGATGATAATGCTAACGAGACGGCAAGTTTTAGAGATGTTTCAGGCGATGATTATGAGTATTGGTTGGATGGCTCTTTGAAGAAAGACAATAACAAAGACATTACCCAAATTGACTACAATTATTTGAAGCTACCCCAAAAAATAAATCTCACGGGTGGACGTTGGATAGAGTATGAATATGATGCAGGTGGAACGAAGTTAAAAAAGACTTTATCCACGGGTGAAATAACTGATTATGAGGAAGATGAGATTTTAGTAAACGGAAATTTGTATCAGACCTCACACGATGAAGGGCGGATTGTAAACGATGTTTATGAGTATAATATCACCGACCATTTGGGAAATCAGAGGGTAGCCTTTAAGGATAATAATGGTATTCCAGAGGTGGTACAATATCAAAATCACGGAGCATGGGGTGAGTCCTTGGATAATATCAACTACTCAAAGCCAAATGATAATGAGTTTACTTTTTCAACTTATGAGAAAGAAAATGATTTTGGAATTAATGTGTTTGATGCTCATGCAAGGGTGTATGATGCCACGACTCCGAGATTTTGGCAAATTGACCCAAAAACTGAGGACTATGAACATTTGACAGGATATAATTTTACGGAAAACAATCCTATTTTATTGACTGACCCCGATGGGATGGCTCCAAGATATAATTGGGAGACAAAAAAGTACATGGATGGAGATAAGGAGGTAGATTTTGACCAAGCTCTTGGATATTACAATAATGGAGGTAGTTATTCTGATATGGGAGGTGGAGATTCTGATAATGGTGATAAAAATCAAGGCGGTGAAACCAAACCCGCAAGCGGTGTAAGTGAAGGTAGTTTATTACGATACGTCCCAATGGTTGGCTCTGGATTAGACGCTTATGATTCATTCTCAGAAGGAAATATTGGTATGGGGCTTTTACATACAGGATTAGCTATTTCAGATGCTTTTTTAGTAAAATCATTGATTACGGGTGTTGGGAAGGCAGTTTGGAAAGCGGGGGCAAAAGATGGAATAAAACGATATTTTGGTGTGGGAATGTCGCATGAGGCTGGAAACGCAATTTCACGACTAAAAAGATTAGGCGTGTTCCCACGAAGTAGTAATGTACATCACTGGTTATTACATGATGATTTACTAAGGGCTAATCCTTGGTTGAAACCCTTGGGTAATCAAGCTTGGAATTTTAAAGATTTCGCAAGTCGTCCATCACATATGCGATGGGCTCATGGACAAGCTTTTCCAAGTCTTGGATTAGGTAAAATACCAGCTTGGCAACTAATGTACCCTGTTTCATCAACCCCAGCGTGGGTTACTTTCGGAGCGATACCATATACTATAAAATCAGCAAAAAGATAAAATGAATAATCAAAAAAAACAAATCACATTTCCAGTAATTGTATTTACTGAAAATGATAAAAATATGTATGGACTAAACTATCCATTCTTAATGGGAGATGAACGTTTTTTAGATAAAGCCTTTAAAAATACTCAAATAATAGATTCAGAAGGGATTATTTACTTTATTGATTCAGTTATTAAAGATAGTAATGTCTTATTTTGGCAGAGTATTAAATTGATGGGACGAATTGTAAAATTTAAACCTATTTATAAATTAGAACCTGAGAAGATAAGTTTAGAAGATTTCAAATTTCGTGTAAAAAAAAATATCCACAAGAATAATAGAGATTTAGAATCTAAGGGCGGAAAAGGGTTTATTTCAAATTTAATAGATGAATCTACAAGTTTTGCTGAGGTAATAGAAATAATAATGTGATTCTTACTGAGGTCAGTTAAAATACTGACCTCTTTTTTTGTGCAAGGTGATGCACACCATTGGCTTTTAAAAGATAACGTTCTTAGAGCAAATCCTTGGATGAAGTCAATAGGTAATCAAGCATGGAATCTAACAAAATTTGCAGAACAAGGATCACATATGAGGTGGGCTCATGGTACAAGATATGGCTTACAATCAACCGTGCCAGGTTGGCAATCCATGTATATATTTTCATCAACTCCTAATTATTTTAAATTTGGTTTATTACCCCAAACGATGAGGTTGGGTAACGGAAAAAAATAAAATCTTATGAAATACCCTGTAATTTCTTTTACGAAGAATGATAAAAAAATTTGGTCAATGGATAGCCTCATTGCGGATAAAAGAGTATTAAAAACCAGAGATGATTGGAATTCAAATATTCAAATAATTGATTCAGAAGGTCAATTATATTTCATCAAAAGTTTAGAACAAGATAGTAGTGTATTATTTTGGGAAAGTATCAAAAGTGTGGGTTTAATGGTAAAAGTTAAACCAATATTTGAAAAAGAATCAGAGGAAATAACATTAGAAAATCTGAAAATTAGGGTTAAAAATCATGTTCGGAAAAATAAAAATTTCTGGTCTGCCGTAGACGATGGTCGTGGCTTAGATACTATAATAGATGATACAACTACTTTTGAGGAACTTATTACAATCTTCCGTTAGTATTTTCTTGACGACAAAGTCCCAAGTAATTTTCAAGCCAAGTTTACCTATCAAAATAGGTAGGCTTGGCTTTTTATATCCAAACCTTTTTCACCAATCATAAAGGCAATATTGAGCGTACCGACTTTCAATATCGCTTCAATGGAGAGGTTCTAAAAATGCGTTTAGTACACGAAGGAATAACTGAGATTTATGACTATACTTATGACCATGTTGGTCGTAAAATCTCCTTTAAACACAGTAAAGACGGTATTAGTAAAAATGTGGTAGGATATGAATATGATAAAATTGGTCGCTTAAAGTCCAAGGCTTTTTCCCCTGTCATTACATCAAATAGTAAAAAAACAGGACCTTGGTTTGACCCTCAAACATGGGGAAACAATAATATTCCAACGCTAAATGATAATGTCATCATCGTGGGTGGACACATCGTTACCATTCCTCAAAATACCATTGCCAATGCAAAAAGTTTAAGATTTGAACAGGGTATTTTGGAGAATTTTGGAACGCTCAATTTTGGTAATTCTAATGCCGCTTTCAAGCAATTCTTTAATAATAATAATTTTTCTTCAACAACCAGCTCCTTAGAAACGGTTGATTATAAATACCATATAAGAAATGGGCTTCGGGGCATAAACCTCGATGCCAATGACAATCCAACTAATAAATTATTTAGCTTCAAACTGTTATACGAAGATGCAAATTACTTCGATGGCAACATTGGAAAACAAGAATGGAAATCAAGTATTGATAACATAAGTCGCTCATTTACTTATACTTACGATGGTAGTTCGAGAATAAAATCTGGAATTTATGGAAGTGATAACGCAACAGAAAATTATTCATTAAATAATGTAGATTATGACAAAAACGGAAATATTACCAACTTATCCAGAAATGGTTGGAAGTCAAATAATACGTTTGGATTGATTGATAATTTGAATTATACTTACGATTCAAACTCAAATAAGATTCTGAAAGTTGATGATGGAGCGAATGAAACGGCGAGTTTTACGGATGCTTCGGGAACAACTGATTATACCTATTCATTGGATGGAAGTTTAACCAGTGATGCCAACAAAGGAATCACAGTAATGGAGTATAATTATCTCAAAAAACCAAAGAGAGTAGTTAGAAATGGCGTAGAGATTTTGTACCAATATTCAGCCAATGGCACAAAGTTAAGAGAAACAACGGGAACGGATTTTACCGATTATTTAGGAAATATTATCCAAAAAAATAACGTTTTATACCAAATTTCTCACGATGAAGGGCGGATAATTGATGGTGAGTATGAGTATAATATCAAAGACCATTTAGGGAATTTGAGAGTTGCATTTAGGGATTCTTTGGGCATTGCGAAAATATCGCAACATTACGCCTACGGCGTTTGGGGCGAAGATTTACCCACTTTGAGCTATACAAAACAGGCTTGGAAAGTTGATAATTTTAAGTTCACGGGTAAGGAAAATTTATCAGGAGCGGGATTTATTGATTTTGGTGCGAGATGGTATGATAATATTGTGCCAAGATTTACCACCAGTGACCCTTTGGCGGAGTTATCAAGGCGGTTTAGTCCAACGGTTTATGGAAACGATAATCCTGTTTTGATGATAGACCCTGATGGAATGGCACCAGTTTATAACTGGGAGACAAAAAAATACATGGATGAGGATAAGGAGGTGGATTTTGACCAAGCCATTGGCTATTACAATAATGGAGGTAGTTATTCTGACATGGGAGATGATGATAAGGATAAAGGGAGAAAAGTAACAAATGGAGATGTTCCTCTTGAAAAACTCAGCCCTTTTGCAATGGCTAAATTAGGTAAAGCAACGCCCATAAAAACATCATATACAAATGATGAAATAGGAACAGTAATATCAATAGGTGCCATGTTTGGGATGGAATTTGTGGGCTTTGGAGAATTATTGTTTGGTTGGATTGGACGTTCTATTCTAAGAAATAGTATAGGTAAGTTAATTGTAGAAGAAGGAGCTACCTTTTCAGCAAGTGAAATCAATGCAGCTAAGTATTTGTAAAATCTTGGAAAAGATGTTATTTTGAGAAGCCCAGTTGGTACACGTGCAGGAGGATTGACATCCGACCTATTAGTTGATGGTGTTACCTATGATGTTTACACTCCTACTACAACTAATATCAATAGAATTATATCTGCGGTAGCAAGTAAAAACTCGCAGACAACTGGTGTTATTTTAGATTTATCTAAGACATCTATCAATCCAACACAATTAAGCAATATTTTTCCTTCCTTGGTTGGTAGAACCACTCCGTCCCGTGGCATGGTGTCCTCACCTGACATCGTGCGAAAGCAATATTTCGAGTAGATTATAGCCTGATTTTCAAATAGTTATGAGTTAATCGGAGACTTAAATCTGTTTGTCCGCTTGCTGTCGCACGATGGTACGGTGAGGACACCGACCAAGGAAATACGTGTAACCACGGACTAACTTTATAGGAAATACTTGCTCTGAAAGGTAGAATTCCCGAAATTTTCCAATCACTTCCCAATCCCTTAGTAAATCCAAAAATGGGAATTATTCTAAATTTTTGATTGTAAATAACGGCTGTTCCGTACAAAATCTGTGTTTTAATTCCCAAGATTCGCAAACGTGCTGCACCACCATAAAAATACGGTTGAGGATTAAAAAATGTCTCGTTCGATTGCGTTACTCCACCGCCAACGCCATACAACCAAAATTTTTCACGTAAACTGGCTTTTAATTGAATAAACGTAGCCCCAAACGTTTTATAGCCACCTTCTGGTTTTTCTAAACCATCAATTGTTGGATTAATTTGAGTAACATTCGCAATCAAAAGATTGTGTCGGGCTTGAATATCTAATTTTTTTCCAAAA
>JAYUOX010000187.1:0-13416 GCA_043760595.1 Cytophagales bacterium | reverse complement strand
TAATGCAAAACAAAGGTCGAGTGGTGGCAATGGACGTGGAAGAACGCAAATTGACGGAACTTTTGAAGCGAGTAAAACGCAATGGCGTGGACAATATCGAAACCAAATTGATTGATGCCAAAACCCTTTTGAGTCTCGAAAATAGTGCCGACAGATTGCTCTTAGATGTGCCATGTTCGGGCTTGGGCGTAATCCGTAGAAATCCAGATGCAAAATGGAAATTGACCCCCGCTTTTATTGATAATTTAAGAAGAATTCAGTGGAAAATTTTATCGGAATATTCAGCCATGTTGAAGAAAGGTGGTAAGATGGTTTTTGCTACTTGCAGTTTGTTGCCCTCTGAAAGTGAGGCTCATATCCAAAGATTATTAACCGAACAACCCGAAAATTGGGAGCTTTTATCAGAACGCCGAACTTCCCCCGCAACGGATGGATATGATGGATTTTATATGGCTTGTTTGTTGAAGAAATAAACAAAATGATAAATAGTTTGACCACGGATGACACGGATTTAACAGATTTACACGGATAAAGTTAAAAAAATCCGTGTAAATCTGTCTAATCCGTGTCATCTGTGGTCTAATTTTGTTAGTAACGATTTTTTCGAGTTCTAAAAATAAATCAAAATCCCAAAAATATGACCACCCAAGATTTCGATAAAATAATCCAAAAACGTCGCTCCGTTAGGATTTATGATGAGACAGTTCCGTTCGATGAATCAGCGATTAAACGCAGTATTGACCGAGCCATTCTTTCCCCAAATAGTAGCAATATGCAACTCTGGGAATTTTATTGGGTGAAAACAAAATCCGTTCACGATGCCCTCACACACGCTTGTATGGGACAATCTGCCATCAAAACTGCCAATCAAGCCGTTGTATTTGTTACTCGACAAGACAAATGGAAAGAACGTTCTGAATGGAATTTAGCCAATCTCAAAAAGCAATTTGAAGGAAAAGAATTAACCAAAAGAGATGAACGTGCTTTGGATTATTACCGAAAACTAATGCCCTTAGTTTATAGGTCCGATCCCTTCGGATTCAATACTTTATTGCGAACAATCATCGTCTTTTTTATGGGTTTTCGTAAGCCTTTCCTCCGCATCAGAAACAATGGCGATCAACGAGTAATGACCCACAAATCATGTGCTTTGGCGGCTCAAACTTTTATGTTAAGCATGGCGGCAGAAGGTTACGACACTTGCCCAATGGAAGGTTTTGATCAAGAAATTGTAAAGAAAATTTTGAATTTACCCTCTATCGCAGAAATTACCATGATAGTTGCTTGCGGCACTGGGAAACCCGAAGGTATCTACTCAGAAAGGACTCGTGTGGGGAATGAGGAGGTTGTTTTTGAGGTATGATTTTGTAGGTATGAGGTTTTTTTAGGTATGAATTATGAGGTCGTAGGTATGAGGTTTTATGGTCGTACATTTTTTGGAATAAAGTAAAACGGGAACCTGACATATCAAGCTCCCGTTTTTATTACCTCATAATTCATACATACTACCTCATACCTAAACCAGAGTTGCCACCGCAACCTTAATCCGTTCGCAAGCCTCCATTAATTGTTCATCTGAAGCCGCCGTGGAGATACGCATACAGTTGGGAGCTCCAAAACCTGAACCCGCCACCGTTGCCACAAAAGAACCTTCCAACAACCACATACAAAAATCGTCAGAGTCTTTAATTAAAGTAGTTCCGTCTGATTTTCCGAAATAGTAACTAATATCCGGAAACGCATAAAACGCTCCATCGGGCATATTTACCTTGAATCCTGGGATTTCACGCAACAACCCAACCACCAATTTACGACGACGGTCATAGGCTACTTTCATTTTTTCGGCTTCATCCAAAGGTCCATTAAATGCTACAACCGCCGCTTTTTGAGCGATTGAGTTTGTACCTGACGTTACTTGTCCTTGCAATTTTTCAACGCCCTCCGCAATCCATTTTGCCGCCGCCATAAATCCAATCCTCCAACCCGTCATGGCGTGTCCTTTGGCAACACCATTTACGGTGATTACCTGATTTTTAATCTCAGGAATCGACCCGATAGAGAAATGTCCTTCGTCCGTGAAGTTGATATATTCATAAATCTCATCCGCCATGATGAAGAGTTGCGGATTCTTCGCTACGATTGCTCCAATGGCTCTCAATTCAGCCTCAGTATAAACTGAACCCGTTGGATTATTGGGCGATGCGAACATCACCAATTTCGTTTTTTGGGTAATGGCTGCCTCAAATTGCTCAGGCGTAACTTTGAAATTATTATCAAAAGCACCATCCAAAATCACGGTTATTCCTTCGGCTAATTTCACCATTTCGGAATACGAAACCCAATATGGAGCAAAAATCAAAACCTCCTCACCAGGATTTACGAGAGTCGCAATTACGTTAGCGAGTGTATGTTTTGCTCCCGTCGAAACCACGATATTTTCAGGTCCCCATTCTAAATTATTATCACGTTTGAGTTTATCGGCAATCGCTTTCCGAAGGTCAGGATAACCAGCTACGGGCGAATATCCGTGAAAACCATCATCAATGGCTTTTTTTGCAGCATCACAAATGTGCTTTGGGGTTTTGAAATCGGGTTCACCTACGGATAGGCTAATAACTTTGTGTCCCAGAGCGGCAAGTTCACGGGCTTTTTTGGTCATCCCGAGGGTTGCAGACTCTTCGAGGGCATTAATACGATCTGCGAGCGATACTGTTAAACTCATTTTTGTTAATTTTAAATATAAATACTAACTAATTAAAACTCTACAAAGTTAGTGCGGTATGGTGGGAACGAAAAGAAAAAAGTGATTTGTTTGGTTTAAACCCCAGTGAAGTTATGTTTTAATTGGCTCTGTAACAGTTTTTGTGGAAGGGCGAATCCTATTCGTCGTTCCACAAATCATTCCACAAAAACTGTCTGAGAACCAAAACCTTTTGCAAGTCTCTACGGTTAAAATTAAAACTCCATGCAACCATTTACTACCCCATTTACGTCATCTAATACATACCCTAAATCTTTATTCCCCCTCAAAATGACACCATTTACCCAGAAAATTAAAAATAATAAATTTTTCGTTTTCATTTTATTCCTGTTCTTATCGACCTATTTTTTGAATATTCTTGACTCAAATCACGATGGAATTATTAAAAATCTGGTTATCAGTCGCTTAGGTATTTATATCAGATATTTTCTTGGAATATTAATGCTCATAATGCTGGGGGCGAAATCAAAATACTCTTTTATCAAAAATACAGCCTTCTCAGTTTTCGTATTAATTTTCTTCTGGATATTCTTGGAATCTATCTGTTGGGGGCTTACTGTACTTAACATTCTAAACTTCAAAGTACCAAGTAATTCCTTGTTATTGGTGAATGCTAATTTTGAAGACATAAATAGAAAGCCATTTTGGGGAGATTTCAACAAAGACTTTGGAAAATGGAGAAATCCAAACGATTCTCTACAAAAATACAGATGTGATGATAATACTTCCTTGGTTTATCAAACCAATAGTGTAGGGGCAAGAGATATTGAGCATTCTTTGAAAAATAATAGTTCTAAAAAACGAATAATCTTCTTGGGGGACTCTTTTGTGGAAGGAATCATGGTAAATACTCCTGACCGTTGTTCTAATATTTTAGAAAAAGAGACAGGAAACGAGTCGCTTAATTTTGGCATAAATGGTACAAGTCCGATAAACTATTACCTGATTTACAAGACATTAGCTAAAAAATTTGAGCATGACATTGTGATAATAGGAATTTTGCCCGCTAATGATTTTGAGGATTACTCCGAGGGAGACGAAACAACCTTGATAAACTATCCAGTGTATCGTCCCTATTGGAAAAGTACAAAATCAAGCTATGAACTAAAATACTCATTAGCTTCTATCAATCAGGCTTATGGGTCATTAGCCATTTATGATAAGCCTACTAAAATACATCAAACCAAAGACTCCGTTTATCGGCATTTGTCTCTGGGCGGAAAAATTAAAAGCGAATTTATCAATAATTCTTACGTTTTAGGATTCGTTGGTGAAATGACCAAAAAGAAATCACAAAATCAATACGATGAGACCAGTATGTACCAATCTTATCTACCCAAGCAATGGAATATATTTAGTCATTCTTTAAAAAAATTGTTTGAAGAAGCAAAAGGAAAACAAGTGATTGTAGTAACGATTCCGACCCTAAAAGATGTGAAAATATTTCAAAAAAAACATCAAAATGCTTTATCGGTTCAACTATCATCTTTTTGCAAAGCCAATAAAGTCAGTTACATAGACCTTCTACCTTCTTTTGGGACTCACCCTAACCCCGAGCAATTATACGTAAATTGCGATGGGCATTGGAACGAAAAAGGAGAAAAAGCAGCAGCTCGCATTTTACAAAAAGCCCTCCTAACAGCAAAACAATGACCTTTTAATAATTTTATAACCTACTTCATTCCTCAAGATTGTCTTTTATGTCAATCCGTTGTACTTTTGTGTTTCATTAAATTACCAAGAAACCCATTACATGAATATTTTAGGCATCTCAGCATTCTACCACGATTCGGCAGCTACCATTACACAAAACGGGGAAATTATTGCCGCAGCCCAAGAAGAACGCTTTACTCGTATCAAGCACGACCCTGCTTTTCCGACCAAAGCCGTTGAATATTGCTTGATAGAATCGGGTTTGACCTTAGATAAATTAGACGCTATCGTTTTTTATGACAAACCTCTCCTCAAATTTGAGCGTTTGTTAGAAACCTATTATGCCTTCTCGCCGAGTGGTCTTCGCTCGTTTTTGACGGCTATTCCTGTTTGGTTAAAAGAGAAAATGTTTTTGAAAAGAATGCTTTACGAAGAACTTTTCAAAATCGGCGAATTTGATAAAAAGAAAGTAAAATTACTCTTCCCCGAACATCACCTTTCGCACGCCGCCAGTGCCTACTATCCTTCCCCTTTTGAAGAAGCCGCCGTCCTCACCATTGATGGCGTAGGCGAGTGGGCTACGGCTTCTATCTGTCATGGTAAGGGAAAAAATATGACCATTTTGAAAGAATTACAGTTTCCCCATTCATTGGGTCTTTTGTATTCTGCCATTACTTATTTTGCAGGTTTCAAAGTGAATTCGGGTGAATACAAATTGATGGGATTAGCCCCTTATGGCGACCCCAATTCAGAGAGAACACTTCGATATGCAGATATTATTCGCACTAAACTCATTGATATTCAACCAGATGGCTCAATTTGGTTAAATCAGGACTATTTTGATTACGCCACGGGGTTACGAATGGTAAAGGATAAAAAATGGGAGACACTTTTCGGTTTTGCCCGTCGTGAATCTGAAACCAATCTACAACCTGAACATTGCGACTTTGCTCTGGCAGCTCAAATCGTGACGGAAGAAATAGTTATCCTAATGGCAAAAGAAGCCAAACGCCTAACGGGTTCTGATAATATTTGTTTGGCAGGTGGCGTTGCCCTTAACTGTGTGGCAAACGGAAAATTACAAAACGAAAAAATCTTCAAGAATGTCTATATCCAACCCGCCGCAGGTGATGCAGGTGGAGCTTTGGGTGCTGCTTTGATAGGCGAATATATTTACTTCGGACAAGAACGCAAGGTTGATACAAACGCCATTGATTCGATGAAAGGCTCATATTTAGGTCCAGAATTTTCGGATGTGGACACTCGCTTGATGTCAAAAAGATACAATGCTGTTTATACTCATTATGAAGACTTTGAAGCATTAGCTGCAAAAACCGCAACGGCTTTGGCAGATGGAAATGTAGTTGGTTGGTTTCAAGGTCGCATGGAATTTGGTCCACGAGCTTTGGGTGGGCGTAGTATTTTGGGAGATGCACGTAACGAAGAAATGCAGAAGAAATTAAACCTCAAAATCAAATATCGTGAAGGATTTAGACCCTTTGCCCCTTCGGTTTTGGCGGAAGATGCGGCTGAATATTTTGAATTAGAAGGCAATTCTCCTTATATGTTATTGGTACACAACGTTCAAGAAAAACGTAGAAAAACACTCCCCGATAACTACCGTGCCTTGCCTTTAATGGAAAAACTATATTACCTCCGTTCAGATTTACCTTCGATTACGCACATTGATTTCTCGGCTCGTATTCAGACGGTTCACAAAGAAACTAACCCACGATACTGGACATTGATTGACCAGTTTAAACAACAAACGGGATATGGTTTAGTCGTAAATACCAGTTTCAACGTGCGTGGTGAACCCATAGTATGTACACCCGAAGATGCCTACAAGTGCCTCATGCGTACAGAAATGGACTTTTTGGTAGTAGGTAACTTTATTTTTGATAAAAAAGACCAACCCGAATGGTTAGAGAAAGATGATTGGAAAGATGAGTTTAAATTGGATTAAAAATCGTAAAATCAATGAATAAAAAAAAACAACGCATCATCTGGTTTTCGTTACTCACGCTCGTAATTGTTCTTTGGGGGTTGTTAGCTATAGATTTTTTTGGCGGCGATGCCAATGGTATTGTGGCAGGATTTAATCTCTCTCCAATTGCTAAATATCTGACATACAGTTTTTTAGCCTACACATTTTGGTACGCCTTCAAACAAAAAGTAGCGTGGTTACAAAACCTAATGATGATGGGATTGATGTTTGTTTTAACCATCTTTTTGTTAGAATGGATTTGTGGAATTGTCCTGAAAAAACAAGCCGAAACCTCTCCCAAAATCGAAGGACCAACGCACTCTATGATGTCAGATAAAGTATTGGGATATAAACCAAATCCCAATACTACTCACACAGGTACACGCACAAAGGACGGGCAAATTATTTATAGCATTACGTACTCAACGGACACTAACAGCCTGAGAATCACGCCCATACAAAGTACAGAGCATCGAATAAAATACGCCCAATTCTTTGGTTGTTCGATGACTTTTGGGGAAGGCGTACAAAATAAAGAGACATTGCCCTACTATTTTGCAAAATTCGATAGTACGTATAGACCTTATAATTTTGCTTACAGTGGTTATGGTCCCCACCAAATGTTAGCCAGATTAGAGAGTGATAATTTAAAGAATATCATCAAAGAAAAAACGGGCATTGGGTTTTATATTTACATCAATGACCACGTGAGTAGAGTAATTGGCACAATGACTAATTTTAGTTACAACGGAGGTAATGCACCCTTCTACCACAAAGTAGAAAACGGGATAAAACGAGAAGGGACATTCGTAGAAACTCGTAGAATGAGAAGTTGGTTTTATGTTCAACTATTGAAAAGTAATATTTTAAAACTTTTCAAAATTGGCTATCCTTTCAAGATTTCAGAAGATGATTATGAACTCACCGCCGAGATCATGGCAGCGTCTGCGAGGTTATATAAAAAGCAGTTTGGGAACGATAATTTTTACGTAATTATTTACCCAACAACCGTAGATAGTTCATTGATTATCAACTTGTTAAAACAAAAGGGTGTGAAGGTTTTAGACTACTCAAAACTCTTTGACCCATTGGATAAAAAGTACGCCATCCCGTATGACGAACACCCTACGGCATTGGCAAATGAGATTTTAATTAAACAATTAATAAAAATAGCCCCCTAACCCCCAAAGGGGGAAAACTATCAAAACTCCCCCTTCGGGGGTTGGGGGGCTTTTATACTATGGATTTCTTAACAGACCTTTTCGGATTTTTGAAAGAGCGTAAAAAATGGTGGCTCTTACCCGTAATTTTAGTATTACTATTAATCGGTGTCCTCATCGTAATCGGTGGTGGTTCAGCCATTGCTCCATTTATTTATACGTTGTTCTAAAAGTGATGAGTTATAAGTGATAAGTGATAAGTTTTTACAATTTGAAAACTTATCACTTATCACTCAAAACTTATCACTTATTATCATTATGAAACGAGAAAAAACCATTGAAACCATGCTCGTCATTACCGTCGGGATGTTGGTATTGTATTATTTTTTTAGAGAAAAAACTTGGTCAAATTACTTACTGATTACCTCTTTAGTAATGGGTCTGGTCGGGGTTTTCTCTAATTTTCTGAGTGAAAAAGTGGCTTGGGTTTGGGGCAAAATTGCTCACATCATGGGTACGTTCAATTCGTATGTATTGCTGTCAATTATTTTCTTTGTGTTTCTGACACCCGTAGCTTTTTTATTCAAATTGACTCGTAAAGATTCTTTGAAATTGAAGGCTCAAAAAAACGGTACGGTTTACGAAGAACGTAATCATTTGTATGTGGCAAAAGACTTAGAGAATGTCTGGTAAAATAAAAATTATCCTTGGTGCAGTTTCGGTGCATCTTGATACAGATTTATCAGGTTTCAAAATCTGATAAATCTCGCAACTCCATAAAACTGTCAGAGAACCATTACTCTATATTTTATCCATTGACTAAGTATGAAACTAAGCGTTGTAATACCTGCTTATAACGAAGAAGAGTCCCTTCCTGAAACGTTACGCTCTTTGTACGAAACCTTACGAAAATACCAAATTGACCACGAAATTTGTGTAACCAATGACAACTCCAGAGACGGTACGGAACGGGTTTTACAAGATTTGCAAAAAGAAATTCCGACTTTAGTTTACTTCACCAACAAAGGACCAAATGGTTTTGGATATGCAATCAGATACGGTTTGGAGCGTTTTTCGGGCGATTGTGTAGCAGTAATGATGGCGGATATGTCCGATGACCCCGAAGATTTAGTGAAATATTATAAGACCATGACTGAGCAAAATGTGGATGCTGTTTTTGGCAGTAGATTCATCAAAGGCGGGGAAGTTTATGATTATCCAAAAATAAAATTGTTCATTAATCGGGTGTCTAATTTTGTGGTAAAAATGCTGACAGGTATCAAAACCAATGATACCACCAACGCCTTTAAATTATACAAACGTGAAACCATTGAGGGCATCAAACCTTTCATGTCCGCACATTTTAACTTGACCGTCGAATTACCCTTAAAAGTCTACGTGCGTGGATATTCATATACGGTTGTGCCTAACAGTTGGCGAAACCGAAAATACGGAAAATCGAATCTGAAAATAAAAGAAATGGGTAGTCGGTATTTGTTTATTCTATTATATTGTATGATTGAAAAATCATTTTCGAGAGGAGATTATATGAAGAAGTGAAAATTGAGTGTTGGCACACAGATAACGCACATACTTCTTAACGCAGATTTTCGCAGATTTTTACGACCAGATAAAGTAAATTACCTCTAAAATAATTTACTGTTAGAAGTAAAAATCTGCGTGAATCTGCGTTGCAAAGCATCTTCGTCATCTGCGTTCTATTTATATCACATAAACAAATGCCTCAAATCAGAAATTTGAAACATCAAAAAAGTCAAGACAATCCCCCAAAATACTGCAAAAACCAACATCGAAAATAAGATTTTGGGAATGGGAACTTTGAAAGAAAGTGCCAATAGCGTTCCTCCGATAGGTGTAAAAAGTAAAGGCGTAAAACACGCAATGCCCCAAATACCTAATTTGAGCCACAATTTTACGGCAAAACGACTTCTTTTTGAAAATAATTTTGGTTTTGTTTTCCGATATTTCCCTATCAAAGTTTGAACTTCCTTTCCCAGAAACGACATCAACGTAACCATCGCCATCATGCCTATCATTGAACACAAGGCAGTTTCCCACCATGTCAAATCGAGGATAATTCCTGCAATGGGTCCGTTAAAAAATTTTACGGCTGTAGCTAAAATAACGGTAATATATTTACCTATGGGCATGATTTAGAAATGTTGAATTATGGAACAAAGATACGTAATTTTGTAAAAGCCCCCTAACCCCCGAAGGGGAAATTTTGATGGCAACATTGCCAAATTGAATTCCCCCTTCGGGGGTTAGGGGGCTACTTTTTTATGCAATATATCATCGCAGGCATCGGAACTGAAATTGGTAAAACCTTGATTTCCAGCATATTAATAGAATATTTACAGGCAGATTATTGGAAACCTATTCAGTCGGGAGCTTTGGATTTCACGGATACTGATACCGTCAAAAGTCTTATTTCTAATTCAAAAACGATCTTTCATCCAGAAATCTATCGCCTCAACGAACCCATGTCTCCCCATGCAGCGGCGGCAATTGATGGCGTTGGGATAGAACTATCCAAATTTCAATTACCCCAAACTGACAATCATCTAATCATAGAACTGGCAGGTGGACTCATGGTACCTTTAAATGACCGAGAAACTAATTTAGATTTAATCAAAAAATTAAATATTCCAGTAATTTTAATCTCTAAAAATTACTTAGGTTCAATCAACCATACGTTGCTTTCGGTGGAAATGTTGAAAATAAATAACATTCCAGTCAAAGGTCTGATTTTCAACGGAGAACCAAATAAATATTCAGAAGATTTTATCTTAAATTATACAAAATTGGAATGTTTGGGAAGGGTAAATTTTGAGGAAAGTATTGATAAAAATGTGGTGAAGAAATGGGCTAATATATTTGCCACCAAGGCTCCAAGTTTCTAAGATAATAAAAATAAAACTTTGTGCCTTCGTGTCTTCGTGGCAACAAAATAATATGAACGACCAAATAGAATACCCAGTAGAAAATACCCAAACCTATATCACCACTTCATCGCTCGCCGAACGGGATGCAAAAGTGGTTTGGCATCCTTTTACACAGCATCAAACCGCCCCGTTTTCTGTTCCCATTGTGCGGGGCGAAGGGGCGTATTTGTACGATGATGTGGGCAAACGATACATTGATGCTATTTCGTCTTGGTGGGTCAATTTACATGGACATTCGCACCCGTATATTGCCCAAAAAGTAGCTGAACAATTTGCAAAATTAGAGCAAGTAATTTTTGCGGGATTTACCCACGAACCCGCTGTGAGATTGGCGGAAAGATTATTGGAAATTTTACCCAAAAATCAAGCAAAAATTTTCTATTCTGATAATGGTTCGACTGCCGTTGAAGTGGCTTTGAAAATGGCAATTCAGTATTTTCATAATCAAGGATTTACCAAGAAAACAAAGGTAATTGCTCTTGAAAATGGTTATCATGGTGATACCTTCGGGACAATGGCGGTTGGAGCAAAATCTGCCTTCAACGCTCCATTTGAAGGTTTTTTGTACGAAACCATTTATCTGCCAGTACCCACAAAAGGGCAAGAGGAACATTCATTGGAAGCCATGAAAAACCTCATACAAAATGCCGATAAAATCGCTTGTTTTGTCTTTGAACCACTCATTCAAGGGGCTGGCGGAATGGTGATGTACGAACCCGAAATATTGGAGCAATTAATCAGTTTAGCCAAAGAAAATGGCGTGCTAACCATTGCCGATGAAATCATGACGGGATTTGGTAGGACGGGCAAAATGTTTGCCACAGATTATATTAAAACAAAACCCGATATTTTGTGTCTATCGAAGGGACTCACGGGTGGTGCAATGGCGTTGGGAGTAACCTCATGTACGCAAGAGATTTATAACGCTTTCCTTTCGGAAGACCGTCGAAAAACACTTTTTCATAGTCATTCCTTCACCGCAAATCCATTGGCTTGTACCGCAGGATTAGCAAGTTTGGATTTATTATTAACTGATGAGACTAATGATAAAATATTGAAAATCAATCAGTTGCATAATGAATTCATTGGACGTATGCGATACGCCCCTACCGATGTTGCCGCCGTTTTCGGTAGGGGCGTATCGCATACGCCCGTTTCGCCCAACGATTTAAAACATAAGGTCAGAATTAAAGGAACAATCTTAGCCATCGAAATTCAAACAGCCGAGGGAACTTCTTATTTTAACAATATTAGAGACATTGCCTATCAGTTTTTTATTGAAAAAGGAATCCTTATTCGTCCGCTTGGAAATGTGATTTATCTGTTGCCGCCTTACTGTATTTTGGAGGAAGATTTGGCTTATATTTATGGATGTATTGAAGAGTTTTTGGCAAGATTTTAACAAAAAACATCTGTTTCTCGAAACCCCTTTAATCAACAATACGTTAAAGAGTAGTAAGGCAAAACACTATGTCAAATATTTTAGAAAAACATATTACTATTAATTCTCCAAAGATTCAAAATCTCTGGGAAATTGCCCTGTCTGAGGGCTTTCCGATTGCACTTTGGCGGTTACCTAAAACATCTGAAAAACAACTCATCATCGACCTTTCGGGGCGTGCTTCACGAATGAAAGTGGATTTGGAAGAAATGCCTTCGGGCTTTGTGATGAGTCCGTTTGAAGGCAAATCATTATTTATAAAAAATGATTTACATTACTGTTTTTCTCCTGATGATCAGCAAGTTAGCGATAATAAAATTGAGCAAGAAGTTTTTGAAAAACAATATTTAGCACATAATAAAAGTGAAATAAAACAAAAAAAATCTCCACAGATTCATCCAGATTTTAATACCGAAGAAAAGAATTTTGGACGATACAATGAAATGCTTTTTGCCGAAATGGTCAGCAATGCTATCAACCAAATCGAAAATGGTGAGGTTCAGAAAGTAGTTTTATCTCGTACCAAAAATATTACATTGCCCGATACTTTTGAGGTCGTTGAAGCCTTCCAGAAACTTTGTTTCGCTTATCCAAATGCCTTTATTTCATTAACCTATCTACCTGAATACCAGTGCTTTTGGTTGGGTGCAACACCCGAAACTTTGGTAAGTATGGATAAAGAAGGAAAGTTTAGAACCATGTCTTTGGCAGGAACACAATCCGCATTAGGAGTTGATGGTGAAAAACTGCCGATTGGAGAGATTCGTTGGTCGCACAAGGAGATTGAGGAACAGGCTTTTGTGAGTCGTTATATTATTGAATGTTTTAAGAAAATTCGTTTGAGAGAATATCTTGAAAGTGGTCCTAAAACGGTTCAAGCAGGAAATCTTATGCACCTCAGAACGGACTATGTGGTTGATACTAAGGAAGTTAATTTTCCACAGTTGGGAACGGTGATGGTGGAATTATTACATCCAACCTCGGCAGTTTGTGGTATGCCCAAAGCCCCAGCCTTGCGGATTATTGCTGAACAAGAATTACACGACAGAGAATTTTACAGCGGATTCTTAGGACCCGTTAATATACAAGATGAAAGCCATTTATTCGTAAATCTTCGTACGATGAAAATTATAGAAAATGAGGCAACTTTCTACGCAGGTTGTGGCATCACGGAAGATTCAAATCCTGTGAAAGAATGGTATGAGACTGAAATGAAGATTGATACTTTGATGCGGGTGATTATCGATATTTGATGTTCGGTTTTCGATGTTTGTTGGTCGATGTTCGATGTTCGTTGGTTGATGTTCGGTTTTCGATGTTCGGACGACTAACCCGAACATCGAAACTACTGTTCAGAAAACTTTATTTTGTCTGAATCAGGATTTACAAGATTTAAGGAATAGCAGGATAAAAATCATGAAAATCATTAAATCCTATAATCCTGATTC
>JAYUOX010000186.1:0-4540 GCA_043760595.1 Cytophagales bacterium | reverse complement strand
TGGAAGGGCTTTTTTGTTTTTTACAATCCCGACGGCTTCGGTTTAAAAGGATTCTCAAACGTATTTACCCCACGAGTTTTGAATTTTCTTCGATAAACTTTATCAACGGCTGTAACGTACATCGTATCAAAATCTTTTCCGCCAAAACATAAATTTGAACTGCCTTTGGTGGGAATTAGAATGATGACATTTACTCGCCCCAATTGGTCAAGAATTTGGATTCCTACATTGGTAGTAACATAGATTTTTCCATCTTTATCGCATTTCAAGCCATCTGCCCACGCTACACCGTCCACATCCTGCCCGTGTAACCACCCGTAACGTTGTTTGTGAGTAAGTTTTCCATCCGTTTGAATCTGATAAATCCAAACCCAATGCGTGGCAGATTCGGTGACGTATAATTGTGTTTGGTCGGGCGAGAGAGTTACACCATTGGCAAATTTTAAGCCTTCATCCACCACCAATTTTTCACCCTTCCGTCAGTCGTTTTTTGTTTTTGTACTTCGGGTAAAATTTCATCTAAAATGAATCTTGCATAAGCATCGCCCAAGCCGTCAAATTCAAGACTTCGATTAAATCTATCCAATGCTTCATCGGGCTTTGCGGCTTTCACTTGCCCGTGCATCACGAACACGCCAATCGTGATGGGCATTTCCTTTTTATGAATCAAATTATCAAAAACGATGGGAGCTTTTCATAAAACCCCATCTTGATTTACATATCCACACGCAGATTTATCTGGACGGTATTATGCTGGTACATTGACCGTTATCTCACGGGAAGTGCCTGGGAAAATTTGAGAGTTCTCAAAAATAAACTTTAATATTTCGCCTTCTGGGACGTTTGGTTGTTCGATAGAAGCTGAATCTTCTGGGTAAGATTCTGTGGGAGATTGAGCAAAAAGGTTGATTTGTAGGAGAATACAGAGGAGAGTTAGGGCATTTTTCATGATAGTTTTTGGAAACCTGTTATACTCAAAAAAAGCCCAATGTTTGACATTGGGCTGAGTTAAAATATTCAGAAGTATGATGCTCAATAAATGTTTTTGTTTAAGACAATTGTCTGTGGAGATGCATTTCATCCCCGCAGACACTGTACACCATTAACCATTTTTATAAACAAAAACTAACCAAATTGCCTTCACGAAGAAGGCTTGGTACTATATTTTGACACATTGTTTAATGTTCGTTAAACAATGCTATACTATGCTAACTGTTTGGTATGCAAATATAGAAATTTTTTTTTCAAATCAAAATGTTTTAGCAATATTTTATGATTAAATGTAATAAACACTTTCAAAGTTATTTAAAACTGTAAATTTGTTAATCAATAAACCTGCCAAAATAAATTCTTATGGACAATATTACATTTAATTCGACTTCGAGTAAACCTAAATTTCAGCAATTGATTGAGCATATTGTTGGTCTGATTGAGAGTGGAAAGTTGGAAAGAGGGCAAAAACTCCCTTCAATCAATGAGATTTCCAATAATTCTGGAATTGCTCGTATGACCGTTGCCAAAGCGTATGAGGGTTTGCGTGAGATGGGCTTAGTGAGTTCACATCATGGTAAAGGGTTCTTTGTGGCAAGTACTGATACCAGTAATCAACTTAATATTTTTGTATTATTTGATGCCTTAACGCCCTACAAAGAGATATTGTATGATAATCTGATGATTGGGTTAGGGGAGGGGGTTAATGTAAATATCTTCTTTCATCACCATAATCTGAAAGTGTTTGAAAACTTATTGATGAATAATATAGGTTCGTATAATTATTACGTAGTGATGCCTCATTTTAACGTTGATATTACAAAATTGCTCCAAGAAATACCCAAAGAAAAGCTCCTAATTCTGGATATTGATGCTCCAAAATTGGGAAATGATTATGCTATCTTATACCAAGATTTTGAAAAAAATATCTATCAAGGACTCACAGAAGCCACTTTGCTAATAAAAAAGTACAAGACACTTTCGTTAGTTTTGAGTAGTAAAAATTTTCAATACACTCCTGTCGGAATTATCAATGGTTTTGAGAAGTATTGCCAAGAACAACGAATTAGCTCCGAGTTGATTTCAAATTTGGAAGAAGAAGAACACCTCCAAAAAGACCACGCTTATTTAGTTTTTCGAGAGAATGATTTGGTAAGATTCATCAATTGGTCGTACAAAAAGAATTGGAAATTGGGAGAAGATATTGGGCTAATTTCGTATGATGATACGCCCATAAAAGAGATTTTGGCGGAAGGTATCACCGTGATTTCCAATGACTTTGCTCTCATGGGTAAGCGAGCGGCGGAGATGATTTTGACCAGAGAAAAAGGACGGTTCGTGAATGAAAGTCGATTTATTGAGAGGAAATCGTTGTAAAGAGGAATAGATTTAAACTTAGAGAATTAGAGTTTTGGGATTCTTTAATAATAATGACAAAAAATTACGAATTTGCAACCCTGCCAAGCGTTCAAAACGCTTGGCAGGGTTAATTATATTCTAAAATGCCCCCACCCCAGCCCTCACCGCTTTATTCAAAATTCCATAGTTAGCATTATTGATTGCGTCCGTTCCGTAAATAGTTAAATTGCTAAAATTGCCATCGGGACTCATTCTTCTTTCTTGGCAACTATCATTCGTCCATTCCCAAAATAAATAACCTATATTGTTGGGAATGAGGGTATTAGGCAACAGATTTTTGTAAGAAAATCCCGTTGGTGGAGCGTGTTCTGAGTTCGTTCCGTCGATTCCGTAATAACATTCTGAATAGCCTGTGGCTGGATTGGTGTTCCAATCATCCGCCCCGACTTGCTTATTTGCCACTTCGCCAATAATGATTGGGATATTATTGGCTACGGAGGTTGCTATCTGACTCGTTTCGTTTTTCTCTGCCCAATAAGTATGAACACTGAAAATGATATTATGATCAGGGTCGTGGGCGATGATTTCGGCAGCGGCTTGATTGACCAAACTTAAACTTCCTCCGCATAACGGGGCATCAATCATAATGGGCATATGTAAACCTGCATTTCGGATGCTTGTGATGGCGATTTTGTATTGATTTCGCCAATTGGTAAAAGCGGCTACGTTGGCTGTATTGTTCGGGTCATAGCCATATCCAAAACCCAATTCGTTCATCAAATTTAGTATTACGTGCTTTTTGTGGTTGTTCAAAAGCGTTACCACTGCAGGGTCAATAAACCATGATACGTAGCCGTTTGGATCGTTGAGTTTATTGGGATTTTGTGGACAACCATTCGCTCCGTCCCAGAGGGCAACTACTGAGAAAATTCGTTGATTAGTTAGTTTTGTCATCAATTGGTCTAAGTCCGTATTGGTGTGCGAAGTCCCTGCGAGCCCGTTTTGAAACCAAATAATTCTTGCCATATTTGCCCCTGTTTGCGTGAATTGAGCAACTTGGTCGTTTGTTCCAGAAAATTGGTAATAATCGGTTGGAATATTTAGACCAACGGGTACGACTTGATTTCCCAAGACATCATACAGGTTTCGCCCTTGCATATACATCGTCTGAGGACTTGCAGGAATGGTACATCCTCCGCCAATTTTTGCCATAAAAACCGAACCATTACTTATTTCAAGTCCAGGGTTTATCGTTACTGATTTCCCCGCTTGAAAGGTTAAGTTATTGCTATTAGTGCTATTGATAATAATATTGGGCGGAGATTGCGTTGTAATAAAATCCGAGGCTTTTATTTGGGCGTTGGCTTGATAAATAGCTGGTGATGTGGAGGTTATGTTTACATTTGGTGTAATCGTTGGAAAAGTACCTTTGGAAAATGAATTAAAGAAATTCCAAATTTCTAATGCTCCATCATAATCTGCACTTGCCATTGTGGGCCAGCCGTGTCCTAAGCCCACTTTTTTTAATCCCATCAAAATAACCTTATTTCCTGTTCCACAAAAAGTATGTTTGTCAATCGTGGGCGTAGTGGCTGTGGTGGCATAAACAGCATTATTGCAATTACGATTACTGAATTGTGCGAGGGGCCAAGTAAAACTATTAAGCACTGGAAAAGGGACTACTCCGTCATTAGGACAGTGCAAATGCAACACGGGCGTTTGGACGTAAGCGGCTACGCCAAACTGGGTAGTGAGAAAAGGATTATCACCCCACAAACTTGCTGCCACGGGTGCGATTCCCGCAATTTTGTTTTTGGTCAAATTAGCAAGTGCTAAATGATACGCCATAAATCCCCCACCCGAATGTCCTGTTACGTAAACTTTGGAACGGTCAATGCCATAATTTGTATAGAAATAATCTATCAAATCGGACATAAATTGTACGTCGTCGGCAGCATTTGGGTCAGGGATGGCGGCAAATCCAGCGGCGGCATCCGCATATTTATTCCATTGAACGCCCCAAATAGTATTTTGAGCATCTGGATAAACAGCGATAAAATTATTGGCATCCGCAACTGGATTAAAACCTGTGTAACTCATCAATCCGCTACCATTTCCACCGTCTCCGTGCAAGGCAATCAATAGCGGACGGTTGCAATCCATCGTATTTTTTGGCAACCTGAACGTAAAA
>JAYUOX010000185.1:0-13547 GCA_043760595.1 Cytophagales bacterium | reverse complement strand
TTATACTAAATACCAACCCATTAATTGATTTGAATGTACACTTAATCCGATAAAAAAGCACTAACTTTTTACCTATCAATCTCTTAAAAGTATCGATTGTTATGGGGCTGTTGTTATGAAGAATAATAATTTTATCTTTCTCACCAAAACCACCTTGTACGAACTGACCTCCAATTTTTTCATTGAAAAATTTTAGGGTTTTTCTACCAACGGATTCAAAAAGATTGTCTAAAAGGCTCATATTTTCAATCAATAACAAATAACAAACCCTAATCCTGCGATTTCATACTCATCATAAACTCCTTTGCCTTCTTTACAGTTGGATTAATTTTGTCACTTTCCACTAATCCATCACGTAAACGCACAATTCGATGAGCATATTGGGCGATGTCGTCTTCGTGCGTAACCATGACGATGGTGTTGCCTTTTGAATATAATTGGTCGAATAAATCCATGATTTCGTAGGAGGTCTTGGTGTCCAAATTTCCTGTGGGTTCATCCGCCAAGAGGATTGAAGGGTCGTTTACTAAGGCACGGGCGATTGCCACACGCTGGCGTTGTCCACCCGAAAGTTCGTTTGGTTTGTGATGAGCCCTGTTTTCGAGTCCTACGCCTTTGAGGGTGAGCATGGCTTTTTCGATTCTGTCGGCTTTGTTGTAACCCGCATAAATCAAGGGTAATGCCACATTTTCGAGCGAAGATTGACGGGGTAAAAGATTAAATGTCTGGAAAACAAAACCAATTTCTTTGTTACGAACCGTTGCCAATTCGTTTTCAGTCATTTGGCTAACGTCTTGATTGTTAAGAATATAACGTCCAGAAGTGGGTGTGTCCAAACAACCCACGATGTTCATCAACGTGGATTTGCCCGAACCCGAAGGACCCATAAAAGCCACGTATTCGCCTTGATTAACTGAAATAGAAACGTCTTTGAGGGCTTGGATAATTTCTTCACCCATGACGTAACGTCTTGAAATATTGGTAGTTCTGATGATTTCCATAGTTGTTTTTTATCTGTAAATACGTTACGACTACTAATTTGCGAGTAATTTCTTTTGGTAAAATGTTCGGTCTCTGAACATTGATTTCCTAAAATCTCCCAACGAGTTTGATAATTGTTGTTGTTCAGAAACGGTTAAATTCCCAAAGAAAATGGCTAATTCTAACTTATCCCCTGCACGAGTTTTAGCGTAAATGGACATCGTCAAAACAAATCCAGTCGAGCCACCTTTACTTCCATAATGTTCATAAAATTCTTTATTACTCGGATTCTCCATTGAAGTTTCCATTACTTTTTCAAGATTCTCCTGAGTTTTGTCATCAAAGAAAGTACGGCTATTTATTTTCTTCATAATAGAAACGTATTCTTTTGTTGTAGAAGCTGGCAGGCGGTCTGACCATTCTTTTTGAAGTATTAAATTGGGAAAAACTAAACTTTTTTTGAGAGAAGTATCATAGTCCATTTTTAATTTTTCGTGTATATCGAAGCATCTTTTTACATAGACACTTTTTGATAACTGTTTGATTTCGGATAAAAATTTACTTGATTCAACGTTTTGATTATTTGAAAACACAAACAAACTCGAACCCATCGGATAGAGTTTTTCATGTTGAGATAAATCTAATTTTTCCAGGTTTTCATTGATATTATCGAACCCCAATTTTACTTCTAAATACTCCGTATTGGCGTTTGAGCTGTATTTTATCATTCCCTTTGCCACGTTTTCCAGAGAGACTTTTTGGTCTTGAATTTGGTTTTTTTGTTTCATTTCTGCCAACCAATTTGGATGGGCATTTCCATCAGTATTAGGCAAATAAAATAAATTCAAATCTACCAACGGAATCATCTCATCCGACTTTATTTTCCCGCTTGAAACTTGTTGAGCGTATTCAATGGCAATAATAATTTTTACGGTGCTTGCCAGGGGGAACATCTTATCTGAGGCTAAATCAACTAATACAGAGTCATTTCTTACAAAATAAACGGATGATTTATCAGGGTTTTTCTTGATAAAATTAACCAAGAAATCAACATCTGGTTTTTGATTTTTTGTATTCAAAAATGTAAAACTTATAAATCCAAAAACTAAGAAAAATATCGAAATAATAAGCCTTGATTTTGTCATTTCAAATCGTGTTTAAAATATATTCTTCAACATTGGATAAAGCAACATTATCAAATTTCCAATCGCAATACTACCAAGAATTCCTGCTAATATTAACGAAATCCTTTTGCTATTTTTAGCCTCTTCGTGTTTTGCACGTATGAAATTAGCAATAGAAAGTCCGCCCCACCCAATGATTCTGAGGATTTCGTTTTGATGTTCAATGTATTGTTTATCAACTATATTCTTTACTAAAAGGGCAACAAACGATATTACAATTAAAGAAATTTGTATCGTTTTTGCTTGCGATGTTGAGTTTTCCATATTCAGTATTTTCTATGCGGCAGCAGCTTTTTGTTGATTTAAACCAAAAAGAAATATCCCTGTGGCTAAACATCTGTCATTTTCTTGATAAATATGGATGTTTCCACCATTAGAAAACCATTCTCTTTCAAATGACATTAACACACCCTTTTCATTATAAATCTTCCATTCACTCGAAAATAAATCAGTCTTCTCAAAGAGAAATATCCCTTCATCAAGAAGATTTATGGTGCCTTTGCCCGACCATGAACTGATGTCAATAGCTCCAATTTTGTTCCTGTAACCTTGATAAATATCAACGGTATCAGATAAAAGATCTTTAACATCAAAAAAATATTCAGTTTCCTCAACCTTTACATTGGTGTCATACGACCAAATAGACTTTTTTTCAGTTCTGGCGATGACTTGTTCGCCATTTTTGATTTCATAAATTGAACTCCAAAAATCTTTCTTAAAAGTGAGTTGCTTTTCCATTGTAGTTTTAGTTTTTACAAAACAAACTTAGCCAATTACTTAAACCCAACCCCTGCTTTTTCGATAGATTGTATTTTGGCTTGATAGGTAGGCAAAAAACGCTGATAATCGGTTGGGGATAATTTTTGGAGTGTTGCCAAACCTTCCTGTGCGTAGTCGTTCATGCCGATTGTCAGGGCTTGTATGATGTACAATTCGTATAATTTGGGTGAGTCTTTTCGCCAAGCGATTGCCTTCATCACGGCATCGTAACCTTTTTCGGGTTGTTTGTTTTTATTGAATATTTCTATGGCTTTTGCTATCACAACTTCGTTCAGAGGATAGCGTTTTAACCCTTGCCCCGTTGGATCTTTTATGTCAGTAATAAATACGGATTCAGCCTTTTCTTTTTTTAATAAAGTATTCAATAAAAGTCCGTAATATTTCCCCTTTTTATCGGTAGAATCTCCCAATGACCAAGCCTGAAAATTCTGAAAAGCTATCAATTTATCACCTTGATAGTAGTCCTGCATGGCATTGGCAAAAAGTAAATCTTCGGATAAGGATTCGTTGTCTTCTGATTCAGCTAATCGTCTCAATGGTAAGGGTTTACCTTTTAATTTTTGGCGGAGGGAGAGGTTGTAGATTAAAGCAAAATCGGACATACCAATAGCCCCCCCCGCCCCCAGAGGGGGAGCTATCGACCCTAATAGTTGCTGGATAAAATCGGAATCGAAAGTTCCCCCTCTGGGGGCGGAGGGGGCTATGGCTAACCTATTCGCCTGATACGAATTATACTTAATATCCTCAGACTTTTCCAAGATTCCTTGAACAGCTTTTTCTTTACCATTGTTTGCCCAAAATGCCAATAAATTGCTTGTAGGGACTTCGGTTTTTTGGGCATTTTTTACTGCCATTTCGTAGTAAATTACTGTCGAATCTGGTAGTTTAGATTTGTTGTACAGATAGGCAAGATTATTCTGTAATTCTCCCGATTTGGGGAATTTTTGTACGCCTTCTTTCAATACAAAAATGGCATTAAAAAACTGGTCGCCATCCGAAAGTGAACGACTAAGTCCCTCATAATCAAAGGGTGATGGATTTTTGGTGGTGGCTTTTCTGAAATAAACACCCGCCGTTTCGTTGTCCCCCTGCGTGAAGGCAAGTGATGCTAAGGCATAATTGGTTTTATGATTTCGTGGTTCGTAGGCAGCCGCAAATTTGTATTCTGACTCCGCCACTCGAAAGTCTTTGGCATGGGTATAATAGTCGCCCAAGGCATTGTAATAAGCGGCTGAAAATTGATTGACAGGGAAAAAATCTATGGTCAATAACAAGCCACCAATCATAATCAAAGCCGTGATTCTGAAAAACCAAAGTTGATATTTGTAAGGCTTAAAAACTACTTTATGAACCTCTAAACCGTCTCTGAAAAGTGTCGAAAAATTCAAAAGAACATAGACGATAAACATTACGCCCATTGCTAAATACGAGTAGGTGATGGCATCCTCAAAAACCTCCATCATGGGGTCGTTGGCGGTGGCAAAAGCAAGAGCAACCGTAGCGAAGGTAATGATGGCCCAACCTACGTATATGAACGCCCCCGACTCCTCAAAATCCATCACTTCAATGCTCAAATTCCTTCGCTGTCTGAATCCCCAAATACCTAAAATTGTGGAAATAACTAACAACAAAAATGGACTCAAATAAATCATATTCCAGTCGATAATTTTGTTGTTATAAAGAAATATTAAGAGGACATTTGTGAGATATATAAAACTGATAATCAGGAAGTTAAATAACTGTTGCGAGCCTTTTGAGGAGGTGGAGATAATCAGAAATCCATTGATAATTTCGTAGGAAATAATAAAAATAAATCCAATCGAAAGGAGTATTGCTCCCGAGGTTCTATAACTGGAAAGTAATAAAAATGGAGCATTTACCTTTGAAAAATATTGGATACAAAAACCTACTAAAATGGTAATAAAAAAGAAGGTTATGAAGCGTTTGAGAATGTCAATATCAGGGCGAAAAGCGTGGAAAAAATAACTTGTTCCCACGTACAAAATGATGACTAAAACGTTGATATAATTTCCTAAAATATTGAAAAATAATCCTAAATTGAAAGTAACTAACAACAGAATTACCGACCCCATAAAAATCAAATACCAAAAGCGTTTGAGGGTTGAAAGTGCCGATAAAATCAAGAGAAAACCTATTGTGAAAAGTCCTAAAAATAGGTGATTTCCAAGCGTGTTTATTGCCATCGGAGAAGCCACAAATTGCTCCGTTACCGTGAAAGTTTTGGCAGGAATACTGAGGGTTTCTTCGCCCACTTTGAACTGGTCGAGGATGATTGGGACTTCGCCTAACTCACTCAACACGTCCCAATGAACCACATTTTCTAAACCTCGGAAATAAGCTAATCCAAAGATTATCAATGAGATAGACAAAATTAATAGTGAAAATAAATAGAGATTACGAGTGGGTTTTTGGAAGTTTTTCCAGAATTGTAACTGAGAATTATGATTAGTCATTATTTGCGTAATATGTTTCGTTTCTAAAATTACGCTGATTTTGTTGATTTAGTATAAATTATTCTCAACGTTGCTCAATCACCGCCGTAGTTAGCCGACATACACACACTAAATCCCCAGCTTCATTCGTAATTTTTATATCCCAAACGTGCATCGAACGCCCAACTTTCAAGGCGGTGCATTTTGCAAAAACATAGCCTTCACGGGCTGATTTCAAATGATTTGCGTTAATCTCAACGCCTACAGCAGCTTGTTTTTCTGGATTTTCTAAGGATAACCATGAGGCAGTACTGCCCACAGATTCTGCCAAAACTACCGATGCTCCACCGTGTAGAAGTCCCATCGGTTGCTTTGTGCGACTATCCACTGGCATTTTTGCACAGATATATTCGAGTGTGATTTCGGTAAATTCAATGCCGAGGTGTTCGACCATATTGCCTTTGCCAGACTGATTTACTTGTTCGAGGGTAATGTTTTTGTTGAACATAATTTTAGTAGCTGTCAGCTTTGAATAATGAGCCTTGAGCGAAATGATTTTAAGATAAATAAAAATGTGAAAATTGTTTGCTTATTGCTCAAAGCTCAAAGCTAATTTCTGATTAAAAACCCGTACTTTTGCGATTATTTTGCTATCTAACTGATACTCAATGTCTGACCAACGCTCGCAAATTCCTACTACAAAAACCATATATCTGATTCGACACGGAGAAACTGCTTTCAACCGTCAAGGCGTGGTGCAAGGAAGTGGCGTGGATTCTGACCTCAACGAGTTGGGACAGGCACAAGCCGAAGCGTTCTTTCAACATTATCAACACATTCCGTTCGACAAAGTTTATACTTCTGGCTTAAAAAGAACGCATCAGTCGGTAAATAAATTTTTAGAAAAAAACCTTCCTTGGGAACAACACACAGGTTTGAACGAAATTAGCTGGGGCGTTCGTGAAGGAAAAATTCCTAATAATCGAGACAATGAATATTATAAAGTATTGATAGACAGTTGGACAGCTGGTGAAACCAATATGCCATCCGAAGGTGGCGAAAGTCCGCAAGATGTGATTGCCCGTCAAAAACCCGTCATTGATTTAATCCTGAGCCGTCCCGAAGAAGAGACCATTTTGATAGCCATGCACGGGCGAGCCATCCGTATCATCCTCACACTACTTCTTGACCGTCCGCTCAATGAGATGGACACCTTCGACCACGTCAATTTGTGTTTGTACAAATTGATTTATGATTATGAGACTTCAAAATTTACGATTGAATTGGCTTGTGATGTTGTACACTTGGCTGATTTGAATCCTTGAAAATCGTCCGCTTATCCATACTACTTTCCGTTTACTGAATTTTTCCATCGTTTTTCATTGGATTACGCTAAATTGTTGTTGGCTAATGAAAAAGGGCAAAACAATTTTATGTCAAGAACAAAACTATATTGGATATTACAAATCTTCGGTTGGTCGGCTTGGTTGACCAACGAAACTTTGATATATACTGCTACTTATGGTTGGTCGCTTGATTGGTTCATGGCGGCAGTTCTCAATATCGGGATTGTCTTGTTAATGACTAATTATTTCAGAAAAATTATCAAAAAATATGGTTGGGTTGAGATTGGGATTGATAAAGTCATTCCCCGCATCATTTTGGCGGTGGGTGGAATGTCTATTTTCATGGCTTTGGTTAATATTCCGCTTGATGCTTATTTACTACGAGAGCGTGAAAATGTCAATCTGTGGTCGTTTTTCTATATTCTACAATTTATTTTTAATTGGGCAAAACCGCTGATGATTTGGACGCTTTTCTATTATGCTTCGCATTATTTTGAAAGAAAATCAGAGGTTGAAGTGGATAAAATTCGCTTGGAATCGTCCGTAAAAGAGACAGAATCAAAGGTTTTGAGAGCCCAAATGAATCCGCATTTTATGTTCAATGCCCTCAATTCTATCCGTGCTTTGATTTTGGAAGACCCCGATAAAGCCCAAAAAGCCGTTACTCAATTATCTAATATCCTGCGTAGTTCTCTATTAGCAGACAGACGTAAAACAGTTTCACTTTCGGAAGAAATGCGGACGGTGGACGATTATTTAGCCCTCGAAAAAATCCGTTACGAAGAACGTTTACAGATTCGTAAAAACATTCATCCCGATTCTTTGACGGTGCAAGTGCCGCCCATGTTGTTGCAGACTTTGGTAGAAAACGCCATCAAACACGGAGTCTCAAAACCCGTCAAAGGTGGCTTTGTGAGTTTGGAGACCAAGGTTATCAACAAAATGCTGATAATCTTCATTAGCAATACAGGCACCTTAGAAAAAACCGATTCGGAAGGGTTTGGCTTGGAAAACACCGCCCACCGATTGGAATTATTATTTGGTCCAGAATCAAAATTTAAAATATACCAATCTGAAAAAGAGGTAGTTACGGCAGAAATTACTATTCCAATTCCACAAATTGAGGCTGAGAAAGATAGTCCTTTGGCTAAGATTACTAATTTGGTTAAGGCGGGGGTTTAGGAAAAGGTTAAGTTACTTAAAAGCAAGTTTATGAAATCAGAATCAGTTATTTTTAAGATTATTTCCTATACTTTTCTTTTTTTATTAATTACATTTCTCATCCACACCTTTATGATTGGAGGGGATGCTTTGAGTGGAAAAGTAGAAAATGGTTTGTATTACGTATGGGATTCTATACATAAACGTAATCAAAATGGTGAAACATTATATTTAGAAGTCTCAAAGGGAGCTTATATGTTTAATTTAACAGTAACCTATTTGTTCTTTTTTATGATACCAATTTTTTTGTTATTTAAGATAAGAGATTTCTTAAATAACAAAAATAAAGGAGGTTTAAAGTAGTAAAGAAATTCTGCCTTTGAACAGTTTTATGTCTGATTTTCAAATACTTACAAATAAAATGTATTCGGTAAAACGTCACTTATGACACTCCTAATTTTTATTCCCGTGGTCGGTGTCCCCACCGAACATCGTGCGAAAGCAATCAGACGTATATGTTAGTGATTGACTTTCAGATAGTTATAAATAAAATAGTGTGTAAAATTGTTCGCCCGATTGCTGTCGCAAGATGGTCGGTGAGGACACCTACCACGGGAATAGGATATGTGATTCTTTAAATATTTGTGAATAAATTGGATATAAAATTCTTCGCTCGATTGGCAATAAAACTAATTAAGCCGTCAGTTCCGTAACGATTTCTTTAAGAGCTTTGAGCGTAGCAAATATTTTGAAAATATCATTAGTAGTCGCAGAAAAATCTTGGCTAATACTGTATTCTTTGCCAAGCAGAACCATAAAATACCAATCTCTACCATTGACATAACAACCGTAAATTGGTTTGGCAGGGTCATCATTGAGCGATTGCCCTACCAACATTGCCGCCAAAGCTTGTCCAGCAGGGTCGCCATTAGGGTCGAGTTCTTTCTTATACTCCTGAAATGCAAAATAGGGAGTTTCGGGTTCTCGTCTGCCAGCAGAAACAATGCCATCGGGTTTGCCAAAAAGTTGGTAATCGCCTACTTGACCTTGTAAAAAGCGTTGTGAATAGTGATTGAATTTTTTATTTGAAAAATTAACTAATGTGAAAATCGGACCAATGAAATGTGAATCTAATTCATATTCATTCCAATCGTGAATATTAAAATTTAATACGCTACGGAGGTGTAAAAGAGACTCCTCTTCAAAAGCTGATGGCTCGTTAGGCATAGCCAACCAGCTATCCAAAGCAGCAAGAGTATCTATTTGTTCAATACCGAAGGTTTTTTCTAAAAAATTAAGGTTACAATCTTTAAATGATTTTTCCATTTTCGTATATTTTTGCCATTAGTTTTTACAAAGTTAAACAAGACAAAATCAATAAAACCAAAACCAATGAAAGCTCTAATCGTAGATGATGAACGTTTGGCAAGAAATGAACTGAAACGCTTGCTCGAAAATTTCCCTAAAATCAATATCGTGGGTGAAGCCGCCAACGCTGATGAAGCCGTGGTGTTGATTGACCAACTCCACCCAGACCTACTTTTTCTGGATATTCAAATGCCTGGCAAAACGGGCTTTGACCTCTTGACTGACCTCGAAGGCTATGTCCCAGAAGTCATTTTTACGACTGCCTACGATGAATATGCGATTAAGGCTTTTGAATTTAACGCCCTTGACTATCTCCTAAAACCCATCGAATTACACCGACTTTCGGAGGCAGTTCAGAAAGTTGAGGAAGAATTTGACCGTCAAAAACAACTGACCGAAACCAATAAAGAAAACACCACCGTTCTGTCAGAAAACGACCAAGTTTTTGTGAAAGATGGCGAAAAATGTTGGTTCGTAAGATTAGGAAATGTGCGTCTATTTGAATCTATGGGCAATTATGTTCGTTTGTACTTTGACGACCAGAAGCCTTTGGTACTCAAATCGTTGAATGCTTTGGAGGACAGATTAGACGCTAAAACCTTCTTCCGTGCCAACAGAAAGCACATTATTAACCTAAAATATATCCAAAAAATCGAGCCATGGTTTTCGGGTGGATTGCAGGTAACGTTACGTGAAAGTGGTGATAAAATTGAGATTTCACGAAGACAGGCAATACGGTTTAAGGAGTTGTTGAGTTTGTAGAATTTTACGTGTATGAAAATCCCAGAGGGGTGAAATGTTGGTAGAGGGGGTATTGCAACACTCGACCCCAAGCCCCAGCGGGGCGAAATGTAAATGATGGATGATTTGTCAATTAACATTTCGCCCCGCTGGGGCTTATTTTGGGTATTTGGACAAGGTTACCGCAGCGGCGGACCGCCAATATTACGTCCCTCTGGGACTAAGATATTTTAAAACGGTTTTTGTAATTTACCAAATCACCAAAAATACTCCGTAATTTTACAAAAAAAATAAGGATTTTATATGAAACAAATTGGGTACGTATTGATATTGATTTCGTTGCTAATGTCTTGTAATTCAGATACTAAGACCGAAAAAATCAACCGATATTATGATTTAAAAGGCTTAATTGCCAAACAAACTGAACGGCTATTAACCGAAAAACCATTGGTCATCAAGACCATCACGATGTCTGATACTTCCGAAACGCAATCAACCCAAGCCATAGATTGGACGAAGGAATTTGAGTTTTTCAATCAGACAGATTTGAATAAACCTGCCTATATCAACAGTTATCAAGTCGATAGTTCAGCAATGGGCGTGAAATATACCTTAAAAGAAAATGAAAAACTATCTGTCAAATACCTGAGTATCAGTAGAGTAGGGGAGGAGGGAGTCGCCGTGGAGGCTTTGGTGAGTAATGATAACTATTTGTACGAAACCGAAAGGCATTTAAAATTATCATTGAATGCTAACCAAGTAACGGATTATCAGATAGATGGATTTCAGAAAATTGTTTTTGGGGATAAAAAACCATTTAAAATTAACGGAAAAGTGGAACGATGATTTTGAAGTTTTTGAAGAAAATAATTATTCTATCCTTATTGCTCATTGTTAGCTTCTATGCCCTCGCATACATCGTGGACACGGGTTTACGCAAATCCCGAAACGACTATTTTGCTTCTTGGAACGATTTGTATAATTCCAAGATTAACGCTGACCTCCTGATTATGGGTTCTTCTCGGGCAGCTTTCCATATTTCTCCTAAAATTCTTGATTCAACCTTGTCCCTTAATTCTTATAATTTGGGACTTTCGGCTTGGCATTTTGATATGCAATTTGCCCGATTTAAGGTGTACTTACAGCATAATCGTAAACCCAAATACATCATTCATAACGTGGACGTTTACGGTTTCTCGAAGCGGGGAGATGTCGTTAATTATCAACAATTTTTGCCCTATATTCAAGATACTATCCTTCAAAAAACCATTCGAGGACACAAGGGCGAATTTGACATTTATCAACGAAATATTCCTTTGTTGAAATACAAAAATGATTCAGAATTAGCTTTTGAAGGAATTTTTGATTATTTTAATGTCAAAAATTTTTATGATACAACCTCAAAATTTAAAGGGTATCGGGGTAATGACTTTGCATGGAATAAGGATTTTGAAAATTTTAGAAAATATTATCCCAAAGGAGTAAAATATAGATTTGACAAAGAACTCAAACAACAATTTGGTGAGTATTTAGCATTCTGTCAGCACGAAAATATTAAAGTCATTTTAGTCTATGCCCCAGAGTATTACGAAGTTCAGAAATATTATAAAAACAAAAATGAATTGATAGAATTATGTCAGAAATCAGCCCAAAAATATGGGTGTTATTTTTTAGATTATTCCAAGAATGCGATTTGCTATGACCGACAATATTTTTATAATTCTCAACATTTGAATAGGAGGGGAGCGGAGGTTTTTTCTTTGGATTTGAGTGGGAAATTGAAGGGCATGGGCTTGTAAACAAAAATGCCTCTATTCAGTAAACAGAGGCATTTTGTTAAATTTTATATCAAACTAATCCCCGTCATTATCGCAGGTTTTTCAATACCCATCAGCTCCAATATCGTTGGGGCAATATCTCCTAATTTTCCGTTTTTGACAGCTTTTTTATCTTTGTCAATCAAAATACATGGCACAAGATTCAAACTGTGTTGGGTATTGGGCGAACCATCATCATTAATCATGTAATCCGCATTGCCGTGGTCTGCCAAAACGATTACGGAATAATCACTACCAATGGCGGCGGTAACGACCTCCCCCAAAGACTCATCAACTGCTTCACAAGCCTTGATAACTGCCTGAAAATCACCAGTATGTCCTACCATATCAGGATTGGCAAAGTTCAAACAAACGAAATCAGCTTCTGAATTTTTGAGGGCTGGAACTAAATTATCTTTGACATCATAAACCGACATCTCGGGTTGTAAATCGTAGGTGGCTACTTTCGGAGAATTTGAAAGTAAGCGACTTTCTCCTTCAAATAATTCATTTCGTCCTCCCGAAAAGAAGAACGTTACGTGGGGGAATTTCTCGGTTTCGGCAATTCTGATTTGCTTTTTGCCAGCATTAGCAATGATTTCGCCCAAGGTAGAAGGCAAATTACTATCATCAAAAATCACGTTTACATTCTTGAAAGATTTGTTGTAATTCGTCATCGTGTAATACTGAATATCCAATTTTTTCATCCCATTTTCAGGGAAATCTTCTTGGGTTAGTGCCTTCGTGATTTCTTGGGGGCGGTCAGTTCTGTAATTAAAGCAAAGCACGACATCGCCTTCTTGAATATTGCCGATGGCTTCGTTATTTTTTGTAACCACAATGGGTTTAATAAACTCATCCGTTACGCCCGCCATATACGACTCCTGCATCAATGCCACGATGCCTTCTGCACATACAGGTACGCCTTCGCCCTTGACCATTACGTCATACGCCTCCTCAATTCGTTCCCAACGGTTGTCTCTGTCCATCGCATAATAACGACCCGTAACCGAGGCAATTTTACCGACTGATGTTCTTAGAAATGCTTGTAAATCACTGATAAAACCCGTTCCAGATTTTGGGTCGCAGTCTCTTCCGTCCGTAAAAGCATGGATGAATACTTTACTTAAATCACTGTCTTTCAGCACATTACACAACGCTTTTACGTGGCTAATGTGTGCGTGTACGCCTCCGTCTGAGACTAAACCAATCAAATGAACGGGCTTGTCATTTTCTTTGGCGTATTTAATGGCATCAACCAAAACGGGTTCGTGGCGAAGCATATCCGTTTCGATAGATTCGTTCAAACGTACCAAAGATTGGCGGACAGTTCGCCCTGCACCCAAGTTCATGTGTCCGACCTCCGAATTGCCAAATTGACCTTTGGGCAGACCCACTTCTGGTCCAAAAGTTACGAGCGTGCTATGGGGATAATTCGCAATCAGCGAATCATAAAAAGGCGTTTGGGCGGCAATAATCGCCGAGCGGTCTTCGTAGCCTTTTTCAGCTATTCCCCAACCATCTAAAATGATAAGTAGGACTTTTTTATTCACTGTGTTTTGGTTTTTATTTATCGTAAGGCATTTTTTCTGGACGTTTACACGCCAAAGCCTGAAAGCCTGGGAAGTTCAAAATATCATTCACAAAAGCATCATCAATTGCCAAGGCATATTTTCTATCGGATAATAAAATGGTTGGAATATGCTCTCTGTCTTC
>JAYUOX010000184.1:0-4585 GCA_043760595.1 Cytophagales bacterium | reverse complement strand
AGGCAACCCAGATTTCATCACGGTCTTGACCATTCCGAAGAGCTAACTGAGATTTTGTATATTCTTTCAAAATTTTTTTTTTAATGTAAACGTTTAAGCAGTAATTAGTAAATAGTGATTAGTAATTAGCATTTCAAATATCTGAAAATCAGCAATTTACCTTGAAATATAACGTTATTTAAATTGCAATAATTACTCAATAATCAGTCCCTTAATTCATTCATTAAATTTTCAAATCATCAAATTTTCAAATTAAATTTGCTGATTACAAATAATTTTATCATTTTTATTCTTTCAAAATTTAAAAACTAAAAATCGTTATGAGAAAATTAATTCTTTCCTTGCCTATATTATTTGCCTTCATGTTGATAATTACTGGCTGTGGCAGTAAGGTAGTTGAACCAACTGCAACTGAAAATTTAACAAAAACTTGGAGTGTCAATATTGCCAAACATGACAATACCGAAGTCTATAAAAAAGGTGGCACAGCTACTGTTGCAGGTTATGGAAACTACCGTCTTACACTAAGTGCTGCCAGTGCTGCCACTTTGACTGCTGTTGATGGAACGACTTTTGTGGGAAAATGGGCATTAGGTTCTGCGGATAAAGTGATTACCTTATCAGATTTAAAAAGTGGTGCTGGACAAACTCCAACAGGTTCAAACCCAGCTGGAACGATTATTTATAATATTACTTCGACCATTACGGCTACGGCAATAACACTTGAAACTGCTGTAAAAGACTTGAAAGCTGGTAACACAACGGTAAACTTACAATTAGTAAATCCATAAACCAAATACAAATAATTAAGAAAGCCGTTCTGAAAAGGACGGCTTTTTTGTGTTAATTAGGTTTTAGGTTTTGGGGGTTAGGGGTTAGAAATTATAGGATTCTATAATTTAGAGTCTAACTCTAACCCCTAACCGCTAAAACCTAACCCCTAAACTCATTACCTTTGCATTATGGAACAAAGAACAGAACTTAGCACCATTGGCGAATTTGGTTTGATAAATTTAATCAAAACAAAATTTCCAATCAACAATATAGAAACCCTCAAAGGTATTGGCGATGATGCCGCCGTGATTGATGCAACGGGCAAGGAATTGGTCATTTCAACGGACTTATTGATGGAGGGTATTCATTTTGATTTATCGTATTCTCCCCTCAAATTATTGGGCTATAAATCCGTAGCCGTCAATATCTCGGACATTGCCGCCATGAATGCCATTCCAAAACAAATCACGGTGAGTGTGGGACTGAGTAATCGTATCTCGGTGGAAGCAATTACGGAATTATACGAAGGCATAAAAATAGCCTGTGATGAATATAAAGTAGATTTAGTAGGGGGAGACACTACTTCTTCACGCTCAGGTTTAGTGATTTCGATAACGGCTTTGGGCTTTGCTGAAAAACAGAATATTGTTTACCGAAATACCGCAAAAGTAAACGACATCGTGTGCGTCTCAGGTGATTTGGGAGCGGCTTTAATGGGCTTGCAGTTATTGGAAAGAGAAAAACAAGTCTTCTTGGCAAACCCTGATATGCAGCCACAGATTGATAAAGAAAAGGATTACGTCATTGAACGTCAATTGAAACCACGAGCCAGAATGGACGTGATTTATGAACTACGGGATTTAGGTGTTTTACCTACCGCAATGATTGATATTTCGGACGGATTGGCGGCTGAACTTTTGCATATTTCTAAGAACTCGGGTGTGGGTGCAGTCATATTTGAAGATAAAATTCCGATTGATGACCAAACCTATTTGACCGCTACTGAACTGAATTTCAGTCCGATGACGGCGGCTTTGAATGGTGGAGAAGACTATGAATTACTTTTTACGGTAAAGCAAGAAGATTATGAAAAAATCAAGAATATGAACGATGTCAGCATCATTGGCTACATGACCAACGACGTGGAAGGTTCAAAAATGATGATGAAATCTGGGACGATGGTTAATATTACAGCTCCTGGGTATGAGCATTTTTAGGGATTTGATTTTCTGAAATTTTCTCAATACATTTATTCAAAAAAATACTAAAAAATGACAAAACTACTTATCAATGAGGCGGTTAAAGAAATGCCTGACGAGTTTTCAATAGATGATTTTATTGAAAAATTGATTCTTTTACAAAGTTTTGAAGAAGGAAGACAAGAATATAAAGAAGGAAATACATTTACTCACCAGCAAGTTGGACAAAAATTGGAAAAATGGTTGAGGTAATTTGGACTGCAAGAGCAACAGAAGAGATTGGAAATATTGCAGAATATATTGAACAATACTCCGCACATTATGCTTCAATTATTGTCAAAAAACTCTACAACAAAGTAGATGTTTTTAAGACAATTTCCTAAAATTGGGAGAATGATTCCTGAACTACAAGAAGAACGTTACAGAGAATTAATCGAAGGAAATTATCGCATCATGTACGAGATGCTGGATGATGAGGTAATTTTGATTCAGAGGGTTTTGCATTCTTCTCGATATTTTGAAGAACTTTAAAAAAAATGCCTAAGTTTCTGAACAGTTAAAATGAAAAAAGAAAAACAACCACTAAATCACTATCACCGTTTTTTGGACGAAGCGGGCGACATGACTTTTTACGGAAAAGGAAGAGTACCTATTTTAGGAGAACATGATGTAAGTCATTGTTTTATCTTGGGAATGGTAAAATTCTATACTGATATATTACCGATTCGTCAAAAATTATTCGAGATGCAAAATAGCGTTCCTCTGAATCCTTACTATGAAAATGTACCAAGTGTAGTGAAAAGGGTAAAAAAAGGAGGTTTTTATTTCGGAAGTATGTACTTATTAATGCACATACTTTTTTAGGATGAGAATAACCCTACCAAGCGTTTAAAACGCTTGGTAGGGTTGCGAATCCAACTAATTTTTGACTTTACATTAATAAGTACATAGTTCCGTTTTATTTCCATGCGAAAGATGATTTACCCGAACTTCGTAAAGAATTCTTTGACTTCATCAAAACCCTTGATTGTTCATTTTACGCTGTGGTTGCTCGTAAAAATTACGGTATTTTTGAACGTAAACATCATGGGAAAAGCAATGAAATGTATGCGGATTTGTTGTCTCATCTTTTAGTAGAAGAGTTTCATACTGACGAGAAATTGATTCTGAACATAGCAGAATTGGATAGTAGCACTCATGCACAAAACCTTGAAAAAGCGGTTGAAATGGCTCGTGGGATAGGACAAACTAAAAAAGTAACTCGTAATACATGGAAGTTCAAGGACGACCCTCTATTGAGTATTGCAGACTATATGTGTTGGACTATTCAAAGAATATTTGAAACGGGAGAAACTCGATTCTACAATTACATGCAAGATAAAATAGGAAAGATTTGGGATATTTACGACAAGGAAGGGCAAACATACGGACCAGAAAATCCATTAACAGAAAAAAATAAAGTAGACTCTCAATTAACCTAAGAAGGATACTCTTCACCGACATGGAGTCAGATTTCAAGTAATGCCAACCTACTGATGTAAAATCACGGTCTTTTTTATTAAAAACAAATATTTAACGAAAAGTAAACAGTGATTGATGAAAAGGCATTTAAACTTCTTTTCATCAATCCAACAGATTACTTCGTGCCTCGCAATGACAGCACTCACATGATTACCGCTCCAACATCTCCCTTAAAGCCTTATCCGTCTGCATACCCGTAGCTCGCATGATTTGTTTACCGTCTTTGAAAATCAAAAATGTAGGAATTTCATCTACTTTAAAATCAGCGACTAAGGCTTTGTTGGCATCGGAATCTACTTTTTCTATTGCTACTTTATCTCCTAATTCTGCCTTCAATTTATCAATGGTTGGCATCATTTTCATACAGGGTCCACACCAAACAGCGTAGAAATCTAACATCACTATCTTATTGGATTTCAGCAACTTATCCAAATATTCTTTCGATAAGGCATTCTTTGAATCCGTAGGTTTCACGCCTTCTACGGGTTTCATTTTGGTTGTCCATTTCAGATAACCACCGCCCATTTCATAGACATTCGTAAAACCGTTTTGTCGCATAATGTTGGCGGCTTCGGCACTTCTTCCACCCGAGAGACAATAGACGAAAGTAGGTTTGGTTTTATCCAAAGTTTGAATTTTTTCCGTAAAATCTGCACTTCTGAAATCTACGTTTTGAGATTTGGGTAAATGCCCCCCTCCGTATTCGCCCGTGGTACGCACATCCACGAGTTGGGCGTTGGGCGTTTCATTATATTTTTTCTCAAAATCATCCGTGGACAAAACTTGTGCTATGCCAATCGACTGATTTGCAAAATATAATATGGTAAAAAATATGATTGAACAAATATAATTTTTCATTTTTTTTAGTAATAATGTTAAGACACCGTGAAACTATTGGAAAAGTACAAACAATCTTGAAAAAAGAATTAATTTTGGACGTATTTTTTAGGTTAAACAAAAAACAAATCATAAAATGAGTGCAATTCAGTCCATACACGCAAGACAAATTTTGGATTCTCGTGGAAATCCAACCATCGAAGTAGATATCCGTACCGAAGACGGTGCTTTTGGACGTGCCGCTGTGCCTTCGG
>JAYUOX010000183.1:0-13637 GCA_043760595.1 Cytophagales bacterium | reverse complement strand
TGTGGTGCTTTGAGGGTATCGGCAAGCAATAACGAAGAGCAAGACAGAACTTTCGAGGTCTATCCCAACCCCACCAACGGCAAAGTCAAGGTCGGTTTCACGCTCTCAGCAGACGAAACTGTTTGGTTGAATCTCTATGATTCACAAAGCAGAAGCCTGCAAATCAAGGATATTGAGGGTAAATCAGGGCGTAATGCCATAGAAATTGACCTGCAAGACTATCCGTCAGGGGCGTATTTTATCAATCTACAATCGTCTCAGAAACGGGAAGTGATGAAGGTGATGAAAGTGAATTAAGTAAAAAAAGCCTCTCAAAATCATTTGAGAGGCTTTTTTAAATATTTTTTATGAAAACTGATACAACGTTTTTTCCGCAACTTACTTCACCTTATTCCCCTTCATCTTACGCACCTTAATTTTCAAATTATTCAACACACTTTTTGAAAGCATAATTCTGACACGGGGTTTTTTATAAATTACCAAGTATTTATTGCCCTCGTAATCCAAACGAGAAAAAGACGTATTTCCCTGAGAATCAATCAATTGATAAAAGAATTCCCCTTTTTCACCCGCCACAGGACCAAAATGTAAAGAATTATCCTCCTTACTTTTCTCGAAAGATAACATCAAATGACCCGCATTTTCTTTCTGTAACATTCCAGGCGTACCCTTTTCCAAAGAAATACGGTTGATGTAACGACCATTCTTGAAGATTACCTTTCCAGATTTAATATTGGCATCCGACGAAGGCACTTCACGTTCAAGATAAAGGGGATTATCATTATAATATTGAATCCGAGTCAAATCGAGTTCATTTTCTTGGAGTTGGTGCATCAACGAACCCGTCAAATACACATTTTTTTGGCAGCTTGCCAGCGATAAAACGCTGAGGATGAGCAAGATTTTTTTCATTATTTTTCAAGTAAGGATTGGGGAATATTTCAATCAAAAATAGTAAATGTAATTGTGAATCAACGATTTAGCATTCATTAATTGAAATTTCTAAGGATAAAAATACTCAAATTTATTTCAAATTCTAAATTTTAAACATTTTATCATCTATTAAGTCCAACAATTTGCCTAAAATTTATCATTTTATATCTTGTGTAAGCCAAAGACTGTGCCAATTTCATTGATTTTATAAACGCACAGAAATATACGAAATTATCTTATTGATATAATTATTATAAAAATACTTTCAAAATATTTTGAAAGTTCAAAACTATTACATAAATTTGTTACATAAAGCAATCGCCGTAGATAAAACTGTTTAAAATTTAATGTATGACGCTTGATGAAGCAAAGCAACATCTCATCCAAGCATGGGGAACGTTAGGGTCAAGTTGGGGTGTTAGCCGAACAATGGCACAAGTACACGCACTCCTATTAGTATCGCCCGTGTCCATGACTACCGAGGATATTATGGAAGCCTTGCAAATTTCGAGAGGAAACGTTAACATGAACGTGCGAGATTTGATAGACTGGGGAATCGTAAGAAAAGTATTGAAACCAGGTGAAAGGAAAGAGTTCTTTGAGGCAGAGAAAGACGTTTGGAAGATAGGAATGCAAATAGCAAAAGAACGCAAAAAACGTGAATTAGAGCCAATTATTAGAGCATTAGACCAAGTATCAATTATCGAAGCCGACATCACTGACCCTGATGTAAAACAGTTTGCAGAGACCGTAGAAAACCTCAAAAAATTTGCCAATAACACCAACAATACCTTAGAAACTATTATAAAAGCTGATGAGAGTTTGTTTTGGGGAAGCTTTTTTAAATTATTCAAATGACAATGGTATTTCCTAAAGAGGAAATTTTTATATATCCATTACCACTATTAAATTAATCCTTACTTTGTGACGTATCAAATAAAAGACTCTATTGGGTCTTTTATTTATGTTTTAAATTTTCATTATTTATTGAAAATATTATTTTATCTATAAATATATTTATTTTTATAATTAGTATATTTATCTTAAATAAGGCATATTTCTCAAAATATTCAAATAAGTAGTTAATACTATTTAAACGACATTTTATATTAGTGTAAATCAATGATTATCAGGTAGTTAAACCCCGAACATCGAACCGAAGCGTCGGACGCATCGAAATACGAACAACTACTTAATTATTCATTCTTAACAAACATCCTATATTGAGCTATAACCATCTGATTACAAGTATTTTATATAATAAAAGTGAAACATTTGAAGCATCGTTGTTTGGTAGTAAAATCACTTTAATATTATGGAGCTAAAACTATAATAAGTCATTTTATGTAACTTTCAATAAATATTAGAAATATGATATTTCTCGTAATTATACTTATTTTATAACTTAAAAACAACCAAGTTCCAAGATTTCCCCAAACCATACCCTCCCCAAGAATACCTTTATTGACAAAATCAGTCGTTAGTGGAATAAATAAACAAAAAAATATGGCATTTTCTTTCATTCATGTATCTTTATCGTATTATTAAACATTGAATAACTAAACCGCCATTCATGTCACGCACCAAACGCTACTGGACACTTCAAATAGTTTGTTGGGGAATATACTTGATTTATATAACAATCAGTATTCTCAATTATCATCTGCCATTTACCTATGTTTTGTTTGGTAGTATATTAAATTTTCTTCTTTTTATTTCAGTAACCCACCTATATAGATTAACAATTAAACCCCTAAAAATTGAATCCTTGAAGTGGTATATGTTCCTGATATATCCCATCGTTGGGAATTTTATATTAGCCATTCTCATTCTGCTACTCAACACGTATGTACTCAAAGTTCAAAATATTTTAACGCCAAACCACGGAAAAAAGGCTTTCCTTGATTACATATTTATGATTCTTGATTCATTCAGATTTTCGATGCCGTGGTTTATTTTTTATCATGGAATAAAGTTTGCAGAAAGGGCTATTCGGAACGAGCGGGATAAATTAGAGGCTCAGATGCAGCTGAAAGTTACCGAATTAGAGAATTTAAAAAATCAAATAAACCCTCATTTTCTGTTTAATTCACTGAATAGTATTCGTTCATTGACTTTGACTGACCCCAAGATGGCTCGTGAGGCAACTACTAAACTCTCTGATTTATTACGTACTTCTCTGACTTACACCGACTTACAAAATATACCATTTGAAGAAGAATTAAACTTAGTGATTGATTACTTATCACTCGAAAAAATCAGGTTTGAAGAGCGACTCACCTATCAGCTCGATATCAGTATAGGAACTAAAAAAGCCCTTATACCTCCCATGTCGCTACAATTATTAGCTGAAAATGCTGTAAAACATGGAATCAGTAAATCGAAAAATGGAGGGGAGATAATAGTATTTGCTAAAAAAAGGGAAAATAATTTAATATTTGGGGTAAAAAATACAGGGACACTCACTCACTCAAAAGAGGAAAAAAGGAAAGGGATTGGGTTAGAAAATCTCAGAAAACGTTTATTACTAAACTATGGACTAAATGGTGTATTTCGGATTTTTACAGAGCAAAACTTCGTTATATCCGAAATTTGTATTCCACTAAAAATCAAATAGATAAGATTTTTACGGTATCAAACTTGCTTTTAGCCTTAAAAATATCATCGGAAAGCCCTTATTAAGAAAAAAAGTATTGTTTTGAGAATAAATAATGAAAAATGGTCTGGAATTTGTTATATTAACGAAGAAATATTATTAACTTAGACATTATTTTATCAAATGGATAAACTGTCTGGTAAAATAACATCTCCTGATTGGTTCACAGGTGTTGAATCATATTTTTAAACAATTCGAAAACAAAGTTACGCAGATATGGCAAATAGAAAACCCTATTCTCCTCGAGCTGGTAACCGCCACTATCAAGACTTGTCCCCTGTAAAGCAAATGAGTAAGAAAATTAAAACAATCTTGGTGGATGACGAGAGGTTAGCCCGCCAGGAGCTGAAGTATTTGTTGCAAGAATATCCCGATATTCAGATTATTGACGAAGCCGAAAACGTAGATGAGGCTTTGGAAAAAATCCACCGTTTGCAACCAGATTTAATTTTTCTTGACATTGAAATGCCAGAGAAGAACGGTTTTGATTTGATTAGCGAACTCGAGTACGTACCCAAAGTGGTGTTTGTTACAGCCTATAATCAGTATGCTATACAGGCTTTTGAGTCTGAGGCAATGGATTATTTGTTGAAACCAATGAAATCTGAACGCTTGGCAAGAACTGTTGAGAAAGTTCGTTCAGACATTCATCAAAGTAGGCTTACCGAAGCTGTTTCGACAGGAAGGCTTCCTGCTCACAAGCGTATTTTCTTGAAAGACGGCGAAAAATGTTATTTCGTTAGCTTGAAAGATATATACATGATTGAATCTGTTGGTAATTATTGTCGTTTTCATTTTGGTACTGAAAGACCAATGATTCATAGGTCTTTGAATAAAATTCAAGAACGTCTGGATCCGCACACATTTTTCCGTGCTAATCGTCAGCAAATAATCAATACTGATTATATTGCTAATCTTGATTCGTACTACAAAGGTGGTATGAAAGTTATATTGAGTAACGGAATTGAATTAGAAATTTCAACTCGTAACTCCGTAGCATTTAAGGAAATGATGGGAATGTAGTCTTTTGTCTCTCCCAGTGAAAAGGTGTTTTGGATTTGTTCCAAAACACCTTTTTTTATTAAATTTTCATGAATGTTTAAAGCAAAACCTTTTTTTAGAAAAGTTTTATCTTAAAAAAATACGGTCATTCATATAAGAGTATTCATCATTTAGTTTCAGCAAATGTGTAGTATTTGTTGTTTTCTTATCGTAGGATAACTATTTTTGATTACGAAAAATATCTGCACAGATATTCTTTATCGACTTAACAGTGGCGGCTGTTAAGTCTTTTTTTTTGTACCTATTTTAGAAACTTCTTATCTTTGCCTCATGCGTATCCTGACCTTACTGTACACACTCTGGGCGACCTTTTGGTTCGTTTTCCTTTTTTTATTGTTATTCCCACTGTTCTGGTTGTTTCTTCAAAACCCAGCGTGGAAACCCAAAGCTCATTATCTCAATCGTTTGTGGGGTAAGGTTTTTTTTCCTATCATCGGAATTCGTTTTAAGGTCCAGTACGATTTTGAGCCTGATTTGTCGAAGGTTTATGTTTTTTGTGCCAACCATTTTTCGTATCTGGACATTGCTTCAATGGGTGTGATTATTAAAAACTATTATGCTTTTGTGGGTAAATCGTCTATCAAGGGCATTCCCTTGTTTGGGTATATGTTCACTAAATTACATATACAGGTGGACAGAAGCGATAAGAATAGTCGGGTTACGTCGCTGACTCGTTCTATCAAGGCTCTGCAAAGTGGGCGGAGTGTGATGATTTTTCCAGAAGGGGGAATATGGTCGAAAGAATTTCCCAAAATGAACTTACCGCTGAAAGACGGCGGTTTTTCGATGGCAATACAACAGCAAGTTCCGATAATTCCGATTACACTTTTGAATAATCATAAAATCATGCAAGATGGCGAGTTTGCGATTCATCCTCAGACGATTAGAGCCGTTGTACATAAACCTATTGAAACAACGGGCTTGACTCAAGATGATGTAGAGATGCTTAAAGTACAGTTTTATGGAGTTGTGCAAGGGGCTTTGGATAGTTATTATTCAAAATAACGAAAATCCTACGAAGGAAAGCGGTACTATTTCAGGTAGTTTATGGAGATATAATACCCTAAAAAGGGCAAAAAATTATTGATTTTTTGCCCTTTTTAGGGTATTATCATCAGAACTAAGATTTGAGAATTATGCAAAATGGGTTGTTCTATGATTCACACGGGACCGTCGTTCCAATTCGTCGGGATAACAAGTCAGTATAAATCATAGTGAAACACCAAGATGAAAAGAAAACGTATAAAATTCTCTAATCCACTAATCCTGATTCTGAATAAGTTTTCACCTTCTCAATTCTTTCTTCTTCCATAAACGACAAGTCAATCTTGATATGCGGAATCAGTTGCTCTTCCAACATTCTCGCCCATTCGGTCATGTATAGCACCACGTCTTGACGTACATTATGACGCATTTTATCTCTTCTTTCCAAGGGGATTCTTTTCAAAATCTTTTGGTCAGAAAGCCATTCTAAGTCCCGCAAATCAGTAACGGTCAGTCCACGGTTGAGCAGATCAGCAATCAATAAATCAATGTTCAGACCACTCGTAGGGCAAAATTCTTCTACTTGTTCTCGCCAATCACCACGCCCTTGCATAGCAAACTGATGGATTTCTGATTTGGTGAGATTGGTTAATTCCTGAGCCAAATTTCCACAATTACAACTACCCATGTGTCCCCACTGATAGTTGCCACCTTCCGCTAATTTTTTGGCAGTAATACGAAGGGCATTAATTAAATCTGGATTTGCCTGTGCCATATCTTTATTTATTGAATTTTTGAACGGACGAAGTTTCGCCTGTTGAAGATTTTGATTGAAAACAACAATTAATATTTTAACGAGACGTAAAAGAAATTTGTTTAAATATTCCGAAAAATCGTCAATAAGTGGAAGAAAATTTATGGGATGAAGTAGTATGAAAAACTATCAAAACGAAAACCCAATTCGCAAGGTCAATCTATCAAAGTCTTCGATGGTAGTTTTGGTTTTTTCGACTAATGCTGACCGCTGAAAACGATACCCCGCTCCTATGACGAATCCTGTATTTTCTTGAAACAAAATCTTCAATCCCAAACCTGCCGCAAAGGTATTGCCGCCTTGATATTTGATACCATCCACATCGTTGGAAGTGGCATTTAAACTATATCCACCCTCCACAAAATAGAACGGAATTTTGTTTCCTTTTTTCGTAAAATCTCCTCTCACGCTCAATACAATAGGCACAAACGTTTGGACAGCATATAAATCTGCCCCGATTCCTATGCCCGTAAAAAGATATTGATTGAACTTATAACCATTGACAGTCTGGAAAGAAAAAGCTGAGGTCGTTACGCCATTGGAAGCACGATTACTTCCCGCCAAAGGGCCTAATTCGGTGTAGTGGACGTAGCCGTTTTCTTTGTACAAAATAACTGATTTCTTTAAACTTTCTTCGGATTTAATCTCTTGAATATCAGCTACTTGTACGGCATAGATATTCTTTTCGTAAGTTTCTAATTTTACAATCTGTTCGTTTTTTTCAAGGATTTTTCCTCGATAAATTGAGCCGTTTTTTAAGTACAAAACATCATCATTTATCTTTTGGGCGAATGTCTTAAATGCAACAATGCAGAGTAGGAGGGTTAGTGTTTTTTTCATGGAAATAATTATCGGTGAACGGTACACGGTAAAAAGGGTAAACGGTTCACGGTGAACGGTAAATGGGGTTCAGAATCGAGTACTTCTCTCGTTCACCGTTTACCAAATTTTACCGTTCACCGTGAACCGTTTACCCAAAGTTACTGGTCAAGCCAAGTTTTGAACTCGCTCATTTTTTCTTTACTGACAAAAATATCTTGTTCAAAATTGGGTTTCAGAAACACTTGTAAGCGGCTGTTCATCAAGGTCTTAATCTTCTGAACGGCATCAACTCTGATAACAAATTTACGATTTAATCGGAAGAAAAATTGCGGGTCTAACAGGTCTTCTAATTGTTCTAATTTATAATCAATAATAAACCTTCGTCCTTCGTTGGAGACTAAGTACGTAATTTTATCATCGGCAAAAAAATAGGCGATTTCGTCCGTATTTTTGAACTGAATATTGTCCCCAAATTTTACTAAAAAACGATTTTTATATTTTTTGTTAGATGTCTGAAAAGTTTGCATAATTCGTTGAATATCAGACGTTAGTAAACTTTTTCGCTCCTGTGTGAGGGCGTTGAATTTTCCCAAAGCAAAACCCAATTCAGCTTTATCTAAGGGCTTCAACAGGTAATCAATGCTATTCATTTTGAAGGCTTGAATGGCGTATTGATCGAAGGCTGTTGTGAAAATTACGGGACTTTTTACTTGGATTTTTTTGAATAAATCAAAACTCAAACCGTCGGATAAATGAATATCCACGAGCATCAAATCGGGTTCGGGGTTTCGGCTCAACCAGTCGGTAGCATCCTCCACAGAATCAATCGTTTCCACGACTTCAATCGTAGGGTCATGTTCGTGTAGGAGCATTTTGGCTCGTTGGGCAGATAGGATTTCGTCTTCTAAAATAAGTACGTTCATGGGTTTATAAGAGGATAGAGTTTAGATGATAGAGTTTAGATGTTGGCTGTATTATGTATGCACCATTTCACCAGTAACTCTTAACCGTTCACCTTTTACCGTGTCCCGTTCACCTTTGAGTTTAATAATGGGTAATTTCACCGTAAAATATTGTTCATTTTCTTGAATTATAATGGGTTTGTGAGTCAAAAATTCATATCGCTGTGAAATGTTTGAAAGTCCCAAATTGGTCGATTCTAAATCATTAACGTCTTTGCGTTGCAAGTTGTTTTGGACAATGAGTAATTGGTCGTCTTCGGTGAAAATATTAATTTGCAGGGGTTTGTTTTTTGAGACGATATTGTGCTTCACAGCGTTTTCTACCAACATCTGTAACGCCATCGGTACGATATAATGCTGGCGAACTTCCTCATCTACTTGTACACTGATTTTTAGGCTTTCGCCAAAACGTTTTTTCAATAAATACAAGTACGAATCTATAAAATCAAGTTCCGTATCTAACTCCATTACTTCCTTTTCGTGGCTTTTCAACACGTAACGATACACCTTTGAAAACTGTTGAACAAACTCTACTGAGGCGTTAGTATCCAAAGGAATTAAGGCAGTCAATACACTCAAATTATTAAACAAAAAGTGTGGATTTACCTGATTTCTAACGGCTTGTAGTTGAGCTTGAGTACTGATTTTTTTAAATTTTTCGGCTTCAATTTGCGTTTTTTCTAACTGATTAACGTACCAATAAATGATGTTCAGCACGTTCAGAAACAGGTTGATTCGGAAGGCAAACATCATCAGTAATTTCATCGGCAAGAGCAGGGTGGGGACATTGAACGGCATGGTGAAATATGCTGCCGATAGCCCAATAGTCAATGTTATGAGGGTGGTCATCACGATACTCCCTCCGAAAATCGTTGCGATACGTGTCCATATTGTTGTGAAATTTTTGGTTTGTAAGTAATTGTCCCACAGGCGATTAGACTCCCAAACGCCAAAAGTGAGTAGCAAAAAAATAATGAATAATTCACCCGTTGAAACGTCAATCGGGTAATGCACAAATATCTCCACCATCACGGTATTCAGGAGCGAATACCCCGCCAGCAGTACGATAAAAAAGTAACGGTATTGATGTGAAAACATGGCTTTTGGGGTTAATGGTTTGTTTTGCTGTCATTGCGAGCTTTTTCAGCGAAGCAATCTGTTCGTATTTGGAGTGGTTTGTGTCATTGCGAGCTTTTCAGCGAAGCAATCTGTGTGATTGATACAAATGAGTTATGATACTTTAATCCCAAAAACTAACAGATTGCTTCGCTGAAAAAGCTCGCAATGACAGGACTAAAATACAAAATAATAGCAATAAAATACAAATTTTTATCAAGAAAACCCTGAGCCATAAGCCCAGGGTTTTGCAAACACTCTCTAACCACTATTAAAACTGTATTGTAACTTGTGTGAAAGTGATGTTCTACCTAATCTATAATTTTGGAAGTAATACTCTGTCAATTACATGAATAACTCCATTTGTTGCCATGATATTTGCAGATGTAATTTTTGAAGCAGTAGTATTTCCTACACCCTTCACCGTTGCACCATTAGTTAAATCAATTGTTACTTTACTTTTGTTATCATCCGCCATTGTTACTTCACCATTAGCCAACTCTGGTGAGAACACTCTTGAAGGAACAACATGATATAACAAAATTTGCTTGATTTGGGCAACACTTAATTTCGATGCATCAACACCACTAAAAGCTGCATTTGTAGGAGCAAAAACTGTATATCCAATAGTTGGGCTTGCTAAAGCATCAGCTAAACCAGCTTTAATAACTAAATCTTCCAATATTGAAAAATCAGCACCATCAATAACAATTTTAGCAATCGTCTTTGAAGGAATATCCGTCAATACATTGTCCAATACGTGAATTACACCATTTGAAGCATCCACGTCAGTTTTTATTACTTTCGTGTTTCCGTTAATAAATACACCATTAGCATTATTGGTGATGTACATTTTTGGTCCGCCAGCAGTCCCTACTTCTGTTTGCCCTTTGGCAATTCCTCCTGCCAAAACCTTCGCACCCAATACATGATACAATAAGATTGGGTTTAATGCTTCCTTGGATAACCCATCCAAACTCGTAATTTTCGCTTTTGTGAAAGCATCATTATTTGGAGCAAAAACGGTAAAAGGTCCAGCACCTTGCAAAGTTTTTACCAAGTCAGCTTTCGTGAGAGCCGCTACCAGAGTAGAAAACTGTGCATCTCCAATGGCAACAGCCGTAATATCTTTTGGCGGAACAACAACTACTGGATCATCTTTCTTGCAAGAAGTGAATGCCATAACAGCAATAAAAACAACAGACAGGGGGGCGATTAATTTTCTTAGATTTTTCATGTTTGTAATGAGTTTCGTTTAAATTTTGTTTGAAAAGTTTAACAATGAATTTCAATACAATAACCGCTGAAAGACCCCTAAAAGTTATATGCTCGGGAGTGAATTGCCTTCAAAAAGAGTGTGAAGAGGAATTTTTGGGGTGTGAAGGGCTAAGTTATTAAGGGATAAGTTTTAAGTTATCAAGATGTAGTGTGTAATTTTTGTTTAGTTTTTATTAAACAAAAAAGAGGCAGAAGATTATTAGCCTTTTACCTCTTTTTGATTCTGAATCAAGATTTACTGGATTTAAGGATGGACAGGATTTTATAAGGGATTGTTTCAATATCTTGAAAATTCTCTAATCCTAAAATCCTGATTTAGGCTTTTTTTATTTCTTTCCCTTCATCAAAGCATTTCTTTGAGCTTTTTTATCATCTTTTTGTTCTTCTTTTGGCTTATTTTTCTCTTGTTCTTCCAATTTTTTCAAACGAATTTGTTTTGAATATTGAAAATAAAATAAACAACCCGCCGAGAACATCAACCATGAGTAATGATAGAAAATTTTGTTCCAATAAGTAGGTTCGATGGTTGCGGGAAGCCCCGCCCGCATATCCAAAATCCAGATAATGATAAAGCCCACGGCGGCAAAAAGTAGGAGTATTTCTTTTTTTGACATATTGTTGATGATTTATAAAGCCTTGAAATAATTTCATAAATTTACGGTATGATTGACATATACACATTACTTTGAAAAAGGTTCTTCCAAAAATCATTATATTTGTAATAAATAAACCAACAAATTCTTATGACAGCAACAAAGAAAACAACCTTGGACATAATTCCAAAATTACAAAAGGGAAAGCCCACCAGCTATCGTCCAGAAGACATAAAACGTTGGGGTGTTAGTCATTTTATGGACGTTGTATGTGAAAAAGGAACTCTTGTGATTCCTAATCTTGGATTTACTGATGAAGAGAATAAAAGAATGGACGCTATTTTATTAGAAGAAACTGAAAACCATGATTTTTGATACTAACCTAATCATTAAATACATTCGTAAAACTGAGGAACTTCCTTTGAGAGTTATTATTCCAATGCCCGTGGTAGGAGAACTAAAAGCGTTTTCTTTAAAATCAGATTGGGGGATTCAAAAGGTTCAATTTATGAATGATATTTTCAATAAATTTCCTCTCACAGAAATAACCGAAGAACTCACAGAAATTTATGCTCAAATAGATGCTTTTAGCCAAGGAAAGTTACGCAGGAATCCTCTTCCAATTGGAATGTCGGCTCGTAACATGGGTAAAAATGACCTCTGGATAGCCACCACGGCATTATACTTTGATTTAGAATTACATACAACCGATAACGATTTCGACCATTTAATTCATTTTGATTTAAGATTGGTAAAACATAACCCACAATGAAAGACCTTCTCTTACATAAATATCGTTTTTACATTCTTACGGCAGGAGGTTTATTGCTGTGGATGTTGTTGTTTGATGTTAATAATATCTGGACGCAAATCAAAATGTATCGTGAATTAGGACGTTTGGAGGATGAGAAAAAGTACTACGTCCAAAAAATAAAGGAAGTGGAAATAGAGCGAATGGAGGTAATGGGAAATAAGAAATTAGTCGAAAAATTTGCCCGTGAAAAATACCTCATGAAAAAACCACAAGAAGAAATTTTTGTGATTGTGGATGAGGAAGATCAACCGTTGGAAAAGTAAATTAGGTGTTGGGGGTTAGGTATTAGGTTTTAGTAAAAATCACTCTCTACTAACTAAAACCCAACACCTAACACCTCTCAAAAACATGTTAAAAATCTTATTCATCTGTACTGGAAATATTTGTCGCTCACCGATTGCGGAGGAGACGTTTCGCCGTGCGGTCAAAATGAGAAATTTACAAAGAGAAATTCAATGCGATTCCGCCGCTACTCATGCTTATCATATAGGTAATTTACCTGACACACGTACTCGTCAAAATGCTGATAATCATGAACTTACGCTTACGCACAAGTGCAGGAAGTTGCACGGGGAGGACTTTTCGGTATTTGATTATGTAGTGGCAATGGACAATTACAACATGGAAAATATCCAAGCCATCAGTAACCGTTCCGTGGGGATTTCGCAACCAGAAGAGACTTGTTTTTTGTATCGAAGATTTAGCCCCGAAGCGTCGGTCTCCCTAACCCCCGAAGGGGGAATTATTAGTCCGAAAATGCTGGAAGTTCCTGACCCATACTATGGTGAAACGGCTGATTTTGAGGAGGTTTATCAGATTGTGAGTCGTTGTGCGGAGGGTTTTTTGGATTGGTTGGTGGAGAAATATCGGTTGTGATTATGGGTTTGGTGTTGGTACTTTTGAAGTAATTAATTCATTTTAAAAAACAATACAATGGCTTATACAAGCTTTACCTTAGAAAGATTAAAAAAAGACTTCGGAATCATTAACCGAAACCTGTCTTTATTTGGATCTGTTGAGCCAATTGAAGCGAGTAGTTGGCTCAAAGAAACCTTAGAAACCTCTCAATTATTACCAAAACGTAGCGAAAAAGCCCGTTCAGAATGGTACGTTGCTCCGATATTGATGGAGATGAAAAAGAGGAATGTCGAATTTCTGACGATTCATTCAGGCGACCATCTCAACGCTGATGTCGAAGCGGGTTTGAATGGAGAATGTGATTTTATTATTGGAAAAAACACTCATTCATTCACCATTGATGCTCCGCTTTTTGCGGTTGTAGAAGCAAAAAGACAAGATTTTGATTCAGGAATTGCCCAGTGTGCCGCTCAAATGTTGGGAGCAAGAATTTTTAATGAAAAAGAAGGACATCCGCTTCCAGTTGTCTATGGGGCAGTTACCACGGCAGATGATTGGTTATTTTTGAAATTAGAAGACAATATTTTAATTATCGATAATGAACTCTATCCTTACAAAAACCTCTCGACGGTTTTGGGGATTTTACAGAAAATTGTGGATTTATACAAATAGAAAACAGAAAAATGCTAATAAAATCACTCTCCTTAAAAGATTTCAAGTGTTTTGAGCAAGTGGATATAGATTT
>JAYUOX010000182.1:0-39654 GCA_043760595.1 Cytophagales bacterium | reverse complement strand
GGTAATCATCGTTGCTGTGTAAAATGTCTTCATAATCAGTATTTTGTTGAAATTTCAAATTTGCGTGATAATAATTGATGGCAGTATTGACCACGGTTCTACGTACCCAAGCACCCACTGCACCCGCTTTTTCAAGGGTTTTGATGTTGTTAAAAATCTTAATAAATGCTTCTTGATAAACGTCTTCGGCTTCGTCGGGCGTGCGGGTATAACGACGACAAACACCCATCATTTTCCCTTTGTAGAGGTTATAAAAGGCAGTTTGGGCTTTACGTTCGTTATTTTGGCAGGCGATGACTAATTCCTGTTCGTTGGTCATATTTGTTTGGGCTGTCGGCTATCAGCAATCGGCATTCGGCTGTAAACAATTATATTCTGTGATGATTGCCATCTATTCAAAGGCAGTTAGCCGAAAGCTGATTGCCGAAAGCCGAAAGCCTATTTCTTTATCCTAATCGTAAAATTCGCTTTTAAAGTCTCCCCATTGGCAGTCGTTACGATATACTTGAATTGGTCGTTGCGTTCTTTTGTGTCCGTTGATGATTTTAGTTTGTATAATATCTTTTTCCCGTCAATTCTCAGCGTTCCAAAATCTGTTTGTTTTTCAAAATTTACCTCTTTAATTTCCACGCAAGGGGCAACGTGCAAACCGTAGGGAATTTCAATTTCTTTATCCTTCGTTTGGGTTACGGATAATTCCATTTCCCCATTTTTTGCATCAGGTTTACAAACTGGAATTTCTCGTATCACAATGCCAACCAACATTCTCAGTGGATTCTTTCCGTCCTTATCCACAATACTGTATTCCAAATCATCAAGGGTGGGTTTATTGGCAGTTTGCGTGTATTCAATTTCCTGATTTTTATTGACAATTACCTTTCCAAAACGTGGCTGAATCGTAATTTTTAAACTCCTTTTATCATAATTATCACAAATTTTATCGTTATCTAATACCTTGATTATCTGAGTATTAGCGTTATTTTTATTAACAATTAGAAAATCTGGAAGTAAAAATGTCTTGCACCCATTGCCTTGCACATCTATACGTACACCCGCAATCATACACACGGGCGTAGTGCCTCCCGTACATATCTTGTACAAGAAAAAGTCATCCGCTTCTAAACCTGTTTTTGGGGTATATTTTATGCGATTATTTTCAACCACTGCCGTTCCCAAAAGTGGTTTTTCAATAACTTCAAGCGTTGTAGAGTCCACAATTGAACTACAAAAACGGTCATTTCTTAACACGTTTAGTGTCGTTGTGGTATTAATTTTTACTGGAAAAACATCTGGCATTGCCCCTGCATTGCAAGGCGTTTTGGAGAAATCGGACGTAATGATGATTTTGAGGGTATCTCTTTTGTCTTTTTTTGAGTCAGAATTGAGGGCTTTATAAATCAAAAATTCTGTGCCTTCGGCTCTGGTGGAGTCAGCTTTATAAATCAGTAAGCCATTTTTATTAAAACTAATCTTCCCAAATTGGGGCGTAGTTTCAACTTTCAGTGAGGTAAATCCGAGGGTTTTGTTGAGCAGATATTTAGTATCAAAAGCAACAAAATTATTGGATTGCGTGTAGAGCGTAGTGGTACTATTTAAGGGTATTTCAGGGGCAATAATTTTTGGCTCAGGCACTTCCTTAATCTCATCACAAGACCATGACGAAAGCATCAATATGCTGATTGTCAATATGTTGTATAGATTTTTCATAAGATTGAATGGAGGAAAGAAAGAAGGGAGGAATGGAGACAGGAAAATCGAAGGAAGGTAAAAGAAGTATATTTTCTTTTTACCTTCCTCCCTTTCTCCTATTTCCCTTTCTCCTCAGATTTACCCTCTTTTAGCCAAAACGAATTTACCGTCTTTATCAAATAAAATCAAGTATTTATCAGAACCTACCGAGAAATTGATGCTATATCCTTCTGCAACACCATCTTTCAGAGTAGCCATACCCTTGGTGAAAGTCCAGCCAGCGTAGGTTTTATTCATGTAATCTTTAATAACTTGTGGCAAATCGTTGGCAGTGATTTCTTTAAGTTCGATTTTTGGTAATTGAATTGCAGGAATCTCCTTGGCACTCACAAATTTTCCATCTTTATCGAAGGTCAAAAGGGTCAATTTCGTCTTGTCTTTCGACAGAATGATTGAATACGAGTCAATTACGCCATTTTTTGATGTAGTTGCTGCTTGTTCAAACTTCCAATCTTTGTAATTGATTTTGATATAATCTTGAATCACCTGAGGCAAAGTACTCTCTTTTAACTCCTTAATATCAGGTTTTTTGCTTGGGTCGATAGAATCCGTTTTTGTTAGTTTGCCATCATTATCAAACGTAAATTCGTAGAAAATACCGTTCTTCTTTGCCGTTACGAAATAGGTTTTTTTGCTATTATCAGAATTAACTTTCACCACCGCTCCAATGAAATCATAACCCACTAATTGGCTTTGAATATTGGCAGGCAAATCCGCTAATTTTGTTATGAAAACCTTGTTTTTATCCCCTCCAACGTTGTTTTTAGGTTCTGTAAAAGTAGCAACGACAATGTTTTTATCATCAAATATTAAGGTAATTCTTTGGTCGTTCAACTCAATCATTACTTTCGTCGAAGCCTTGCCATTGGCATCTTTTCCAACTGATATTTTTTGAAGTTTATAACCTTTATAAGTTGTCTCCAAATAGGCTTTAATAGCATCTGGAAGCGTTGCGTTTTCAGCGTTTTTATAGACGCTCAAAATCTGCCCCGAAGCTGATACGCAACTTTCGTGCGAAATTCCATTTACGGTAAAATCAGCCCCGTACATTTTTTTGTCGTCAATCACAACGATGATAATACTATTTGCCGATGGAAAATCAATTTTAATAGAAGATGAAATTCTGGCAGAAGTCGCCGCATCAACCGTTGAGGTTGCAGGGTCAGTTGCGGGGTCTAATTTTTCTGTGCAAGAGTTCAAAAAGCCTAAACTGGCGATTGAGAGTACTAAAAGAAGCTTTTTCATGTTTTTGTTTATTTTAATGTAAATCAAAGTTTTTACTTCGAGTATTTCCGATTCTGGAGAATCAGGTTACATAATCTAAGACAAGAACGAAATAGGAAAGGGTTGCATTGTGGAGAATTATTTTTTTGGGTACAACAGGTTTCTAACTGAGACGCACAGTCCTGTTAAGTATGGTACTTACTCAACAGGACTGTGCGTCTCAGTTGGAAACCTGTTATACTTTTTCGATACCACCAAAACCCCAATAACGTCAGCAAACTAATTACCCCAACATAAATCCAATTATTCCCCAAAGAAACCGCCTCCGCATCTCCCACAAGCACGGCAGCCGCCCAAAAAGTAGGTAATTGTTTCTCGCCCGATTGACTTTGCAGGAACTCAATTTTGGCTTTTTGTAAGGAAATATCTTTGGGATAACCTTTGGATAAGTATCTGTAAAACAACTCATTAAGGGTATAGGTAGATTGATTTTCGACACTCCAAAGTGTGGTTAGAGTAGCAGGAATTCCCAAAGCAGCAAAACCTCTGGAAAGACTCAAAATTCCTTCCCCTTTAGCGTTTTTCCCTACCGCAGTTTTGCAAGCTGAAAGCACCAAAAGTTGCGTTTTGAAGCGTTCCAAGGCGTTTAATTCTGATAATTTCAAGACGGAATCCGCAAAATAAATCATCGGTTCTTGGTCGGTGCTGTCTGCCTGTGCGTGGGTATAGAGATGAACAATTTTGTATTCTTTGGCATGGGTCAAAAAAGCACTTTTTGTAGCTTCTTCTGTAGAAAATTTCTTCCCAAAAACAAAATTTGAAGCCACTTCTGAGAGTGAAATATCCGAACCCGACAGACTCGTTTGATTTAAGTTTTGACTAAAATTCACAGGCGACATTCCCATAAATTTATGAGAGAAAGAAAACGATTTTTCACCTAAGTTTTTCAGTAAAAATTGGACTGAATACGTATAAGAAATGGCATAATCATTCAATAAATATTCGGCTCGTTTGGATGATTTACTCAATGCCTCAAAGGGAAGGAAATAACCATCTTGGGTAATTATCAATCGCCCTTTTGGCACGTTCAAATACCTAAAAATCTGTTGATAAATTTGATTACTGACTAATAAAAAATTTGAAAACTCTTGATTAATCTTCTGATTATCAGAACAATAACTTAAAAACTGTTTAGCATTTTTAGCGTATTCTAACAAAGGAATTTTCTGTAAATCGGTTTTATCAGGAGAAATAATTAAGGCATAAATCGCATCATCGCCCATGAAATATTCCAAGATGGTTTGATCTTTGGCAAGATACTTTTTGACCTTATCCAACGATACCAAAGTTGTGTCATATTTATATTTGAAATAAGTTGGATTTTTGGTTTCTAAACGCTTGATAAATTGCTCTTGTTTACCTTGTTGTTCCAATAATTGACTTTGCAAAATGGCATAATTTTTTGAGTTTTCAGCTTCCAAACTAATTTTTTTATTCAATTCAGAAATGCTTTGTTGAAAGCCTTTTTCTTGGGCTAAATCAGTGGCAGAAAGTTGTTGATTGGCACTAAGTCCGTTGAGTTGGTCATTCAACAAAACGGCTTTACTTTTCTCGAAAAAATAAAAGGCTTTTTCATAATTTTTCAACAAAAAACAAGTCTCAATTGCCTGTACATAAAGGTGATGCGTTTTGTTTCGCCAGTATAATTTCGATTGCGTACCCGTGTGTTCAAAACGCATGAGGTCAATCAATTTATCGGCAGTGAGGTATGTATCAAGGGCGATTTTGAGATTTTCCTTTTGTTTAGTGGTTTGGTAGTATTCGAGCCAGGTGTCGGCTTTGTCGGTGAGGGTGGTGAGGTAATAAGTCTTAAAATCGGCAATTTTCAAATTTGTTACCGTTGGATTATCAAAAGAATTTTTAGATTTAAAGCCAATTGGAGCCATCGAGAGGGCTTTTTGATAATATTCAAAGGCTTTTGAATAATTTTTTTTCATCCAATAGCAGGCGGCGATGTCATCTAAAATAATAACTTTTACGAAAGGGCGAGTCATTGTTTTGAGCCCTTCTTCGTGGCTTTTTAAGGCTTTGTCATAATCTTTCAAATTATAATGAACCATCCCGATATCAATAAAATTGAGAGAATAATTGTGAAGATTATTATTTTTCAGGAAACTTTTTTGTGCTTTTTGATAGAAAGAAATAGACTCCTGATATTTTCCTTCCTTTGAAGAGACTTGTGCCAACCAATAATAGGCGTAGGGTAAAGTCTCCGATAGCTTTTCATTATTCAAAATTGTAATCGCATAATTCAAATCATCCTTTGCTTCTTTTAATTTTCCCGTAATTACTAATGCCTTTGCCCTTTCAATCAAACATTTTGTTTTTAATGAATCTATCTTACTCAATTCCGCCACCCGAATACCCAAATTTGTCTGTTCAATTGCTTGTTCAAAATCTCCCATTTTAGAGAAAATATTAGCCTTCCGAGCGTGTATAGAAGGAATATAGGATGATTTCTCACGCAACGTTGAGGCAATATTCAAACATTGATTATACAAATCAAGGGCTTTTTGATAATCTCCTTTCTCATCAATTATCTTGGCGTATAAAAAATAGTTATCCACCAAATCCGCTTTTTTGATGTTTATACGCCCACTTTTATTGAGCTTTATGGCTTCTTGAATGGAAGAATTGGCAGATGAAAGATTTTGTTTGGTGTAATCATTTTCCGCAATTTTTTGAAGAATTTGGGAGTAAGTTGAATCAGTCAATTTTTGAAGAATACAATCATCTCGAAGACGGATGAGGTCAGCCTGATTATTGGGCTTTTTGAGGATTTTTTGAAGGTTATCCCAAATATTATCAGGGCGATAAATATTTGCCAAAGTTGGGAAACAGGCAATTAATAAACACAAAACTGTGATTGATAGTAATGTTTTCATAAAGTCTTAAATTGAGGTAATTATTAGTTAACGACCTCAATTTAAGACTTTTAGCTGAATTATGAAAGGATAAACGGTTTAATATTTCTTTATTTTCCCCGTGGGAGACAATGAACTTACGTACCCACTTTTTGAAAAACCAGCAGGATTATTCAGTATCTTTTGTACTACATCCGCCGTTACGTATGGGGCTGCGTAGGAAGTTCCAGGTTCAAAAATAAGGTTCAGATTTCCACCTGCATCAGGAATTTCGTGTTTGCAATTCTTGACGGCATCATAGGTTAAATCAATCTTTGTTTTTGAAGTAGATGTATTTTGGCAAACCGTCTTTTCGTATATGCTTGTAACCGTGATTACATGACTCCCAAAGTCTGGATGATTGGCGTAACAAGCTGGAAAATAGGGATTTACGTCAATATCTTCTTTCTTATTTCCTGCCGAACAAATTACTATCATATTTGCCAATTTTGCCCTCCGCATAACTTCCTCAAAAACAGGAATTGACTCTTTTTGAGACGCTCCCCAACTGGCATTTACAACCTTAATATTGTGCTTGGTGGCGTACAATATCGCACACAAATTATCGTATAGATTACCGATACTGTTGGTGTCATACGTTTTCAAACCCACGATTCCGACTGTTCCTGAAACGGTACTTCCCAGAATAATTCGAGCAACTTTTGTGCCGTGTTCAAGCGGATCTGCCATGTTTGAATCATGAGCTAAAAAGTTGTAATTCAACGGGTTAGTATTATCAATTCGGGGTTCTGAGTTCAATCCAGAATCAATAACGCCAACCAGAAACGGAGCTTTTTGTCCATTACTAACTTGTGGATAGGTAGTGGATTTTGCTGGGTTTAAACTATCTGATTTCTCTCCAAGTACCCCACTGGCGACTCCGCCACCGTCAGGATTTAAGGTTGTTTCAATCAAGTGTAAATTTGGACCTGCCAATAACAACAAATCATCATCACAATCACAAGTTTTGGCAGTATCACGAATTACGTTTACGGCATCTGAAACTTTAAACACATCCAAAATTCTATTAAAAATATTCTTTGCTGTACGACTTTTTTCAACAGCATAATCTCCTTTCTGACTTTGCTGAGGTGTCAAATCTTCAATATTTCTCTTTCCCAATAAAATTTGCCATTTCCAATAACTTTCCAAGTCTTTCTCTACGCTTTTGATAGCATCCCCTTGACGTGATTGGGCGGTATCTTGTCCAATTAAAAGCACAATTCTACGATCTTTCAATACATATCCTGCCCCTTTTACATATACGTAAGAGCCATAAACGGGATTATTTTTAATGGTTGAGTCTAATTCGGTTCCAGTGGGCGGCGTTTCTTCCTCACCCACAAGCTTCGGCTGAGTCCCTAACGAAAAATAAAAGAAAAGTGAAAACAATCCCAAAAGGATTAACAAGAGAATTAGTAGTCGTTTCATAATGGTTTGAATAAAAGGGTTTGAATGATAAAACAGTTTACAGATTTAGTCGTAACAATCTTGCTGAAAGGAAACACTAAACCCAAAACTAAGGTATCACTTTATTTGGATACATCTCTAATAGGTTGGTTATTAGTTATTTAATGGTTTGATTTCTCAACAAAAAAGCCGTCCCCAGATATTCTGAGACGGCTTTTCTATAAACCCTAAACCAAACTAAATTTATTGTTTTATAAGATTTTTACTTCTTCTTTTCCTCTTCGACTTTCTTTTTCTCCACCAATTCTCCTTCTTTTAATTTCTTGGAAACTGTAATGTAAGGTCCCGAAATAATTTCTTCGCCATCTTTCAATCCCGACAAAATTTCGATGTTTTCAAAGTCCGAAATCCCTGTTTTTACTTCTATTAATTTTGCCTTATTATTTTTGTCTTTTACAAAAACAACTTCCTTGATTTTATCTTTCTTAATCACTTTTTCTGGCTCTTGTTTTGCTTCTTCTTCATCTCCTTCTTTTTTGTCGCCTTCATATTTCATAGACGGGTCACGGGTGGTAACAGCCGCCAATGGAACTGATATTACGCCCAATTTACGATTAGTGATAATTTCTACCGAAGCCGTCATACCAGGTTTTAGCGGATATGAACGTTTACCCACAATCAAATCCGAATATGAAGAACGTAATATTCTGATTTTTACCTCAAATTCTGTAACTGCATCTGTTGCAATTGCCGCTGCCGAAGTCCCACCCAAGCCATTGGCAGAACTCGCAATTTCATACACAATACCCTTAAATTTTCGCCCAGTAGAACTGTATGAATCCACGTCAATAATTACAGTATCATTCATCGAAACACGGGTAATATCGTTCTCATTTACGTTTACTCGAACTTCCATTTTATTCAAATTCGCAATTCTAAGTAATTCAGTACCAGCCATTTGCGATGTTCCTACCACACGCTCACCCAGCTCCACGTTGAGTTTTGAAATTGTACCACTTTGAGGGGCGTAGATGGTAGTTTTTGTTAAATTTGTCTTGGCTTCTTTCAAAGCTGCCTCCGAACTTTTTACGTTATATTCAGCCGCCAGAACATTAGCTTTTGATGATTCAACGTCTTGTTTTGCCACTAAATATTGTGAGTTAAACTGGTCAAAATCAGCATCCGAAATCACTTTATCGTCGTGCAATTTTTTGTTGCGGTCATAGTCAATTTTGGCTTTCAACAAACGAGATTCTGACTGCGACTGCCCAGATTTCGACTGTTCAACCGATGCCTTCGCTGAATTCACCTGTGCTTCGGCACGAGCCAATAATGACTCGTAATTATCAGGTTTAATTTTCAATAAAAGCTGTCCCGCACGCACAGAATCACCTTCGTTTACGTACAGACCCACGATTTCACCTGACACATCGGGCGAAAGTTTTACTTCAACTTCGGGTTGGATTTTTCCAGAGGCAGACACTCGCTCGATAATATCGACCTTTTTGACTTTCGTAAATTCGACTTCCGTAGAGGGTTCTTTGCCTATCATGCCTTGTTGCTTGGCAATGCCTAAGCCACCGCCCAAAAGAACTACTACTCCTCCGAGTATGAACCAGATTTTATTTGAAGATTTCTTTGCCATTTGTATTGGTTATTAGTGATTGGTTATTGGTGATTAGTTACTGGTTTTTTATGTCTTTTGCCAATAAGGTTACATGGTAATTATTTATATTTCATAAGGAGAGTAAAATCCTAATCACCAATTACTAATCACTAATTACCAATCAAAACGTAAGCGGTTTATTTTGATAAAAGTCTAAAATTTTAGTTCTGAAAATAAAGTCATATTTTGCCGCTACCAGATTACCTTTGGCTTTATCGAGATTTGTTTTTTGTAAACTATAACTCACAAAATCTATCGCTCCTGCATTGAAACGGCTTTCTGCGGCTCTAAAAGATTCTTCCAGAGCTGAAACCTGAATCAGAAAGGCATCGTATCTTTTGGCGGCATTAGTCAAATTGGTATAAGCCTGTTCGATATTTTGTCTCAAAGTCAAACGGGCTTGTTGGGCGTTCAGATTAGCACCTTCTTTTTGTAATTTTGCTCTGGTAACGTTGCTCTTATTTGCAAATCTACTGAAAATCGGGATATTTGCATTGACACCAAAACCGTAGTTGAATGTGTTGCCGAGTTGAGTGAAATAATTAGTAGTCGTTCCTTCTATTTGATTAACTTTAAATGTATTAATTACCAAAGGAATATCTTGCCCTTGAAATTTTACAGTTCCCAGATTTTGTACATCGGGGACTTTTTCAAACGTATAATCTTTTTGAGCATTAGACTGATTTGCCCCAAAATTAGCGATTCCCGTAATGACAGGTAAAAAACCAGCTTTTGCAATCTCAATACCTTTATCAGCCCCTTTGATTCGCATATCTGCCGCCTTGATGATAGGTTGGCTTGTCTCAGCAACCTCATAAACTTTAGCAATTGAGGCTTCATAACCCGTCGTTGAAGGCGTTGGAATAGAAACTCTATCAACCTTTACGTCAATAATATTTTTGTCATTCAATAATTGAATTAGGGTCAATTTCGCCAAATCCAAAACAGTTTGATTATTTATCACGGTTGTTTCTTCGGTAGCTAATTGTGCCTTCAAATCAAATAAATTTGACTGTGCCAGTGACCCTGCTTTTACCAATTTGTCTGTTCTGTCAATCTGTAATTTTGTAATATTAGTCTGTGTTTGTGAAATACCTAATTGGTCTTCGGCGTTCATGATATTCAAATACGCCAAGGCTACTTGCAGAGCAATGTTTTCTTTCATTGCTTGCAAATCTAACTGGGTAGCTTTCAAGAAAATATCATTTTGGGCAATGGTATTTTTTAATTGATAACCGTTAAAAATCATTACATTAGCTCCAATACTTAATTGATTTGAATTGATATTCCTATCCGTAATGGTATTATCAAAATAATTTAAACTACGTCCAAAGTTAAAATATTCCTGTACATTACCACTCGCACTGGGCAATTGATTAAACTTAGACTGTTTTAACTGCAAACTGTTCAGCAAGACTTGATTTTCGCTTTGTTTTACAGAAATATTATTTTTCTGGGCAATGCTCACAGCTTCCTGCAAGCTCAATTTAGTTTCGTTACCACTGGCTTGAATGGCGTTTTGGGCTTTCGACGAGAAAGTCAAACAGGTAATTAATAAGAGAAATAAAGGAAAACGATTCATAGCGTTTGTGATTTGATAGTTCAAGTTTACGAATGATAATTTTTGATTAAAAAATGTTTGGGATAAACGGCTGTCTCTCATGGATAAATGGAAAAAGTGAATAGTTCTAATTTTCAAGATTATTTAGCCACAAAGACACTAAGACTCAAAAAAGAACTTTGTAATAAATTTTTGGTGGCTTAGTGTCTTTATGGCATTATCTCTAACTTTATTATCTTTCAAACACAATACCAATTTGTCTAAATATCTGATTATCAGTATTTTACAATAGTTTATAAAAACAAAAAGTGTCCGTTTCCGAACACTTTTGTTTTGGATGTCCGTTTTTCGACATTCGATGTTCGGATTAAATGAAAAATCCCTTATTCTAAACATTTGAAAAAGAAGTTGCCATCTGACCCAAACAACGATTTACGAACATCAAATCATTGAATAATCCGATAAGTTGCCTTCGCCGTTTGTCGAGACACAGCGTTGAAATGCCACCATTCATAATCAATCGACATAAACCCAGCAGATTTCATTACACTTCTGAGTAATTGACGATTGGTGATTTGTTGTTTAGAAAGTTTACCTTTTTTCAAAAAATAAGCCTCTTTGATAGGATAAGCCAATTCTCCGAAGAAATCATACTTCGTACCCATGTCCAAAGGCGTACCATCAGCACTCGCAACCGTCAAATCTACGGCACTACCATAATTATGGATTGAACCTTCGGCAGGATTGGCTACGTATTTGGCTCGTTCCTTGGGTGAATATTGCGTGAGGGTATTCCAGAGGATTTTTTGAATGCTTAATGGTCGCCCGCCATCATAAACCAAAAGTCTGAGATTAGCATTTCGTTTTTGGAGTAAATCATTCGCCTTCGAGAGCATTTCAGCAGGGCGTTTTTGCATATAACAATCTGTAATACAACCATATACATCTTTTCCCACGAAATTATCAGTCGTTGAATATTTTAATTCAACCAAAATCTCAGGATTGATTTCTTGAACATTCACCAAGCCTTGTTCTCGCATTTTCTGTTCGTATTCGCAGACTTGGTTTGGTTTAGTGGATTTAGGTTTTACTTTTTGTTGTGAAGTAAAAGACGTTAGGGAAAGTAGTAAAATCAGTTTTTTCATGTTTTTAGGCAGTGATGAGGAATAATTTTTAAAATTAGTCAGTAATTTGTAACTTCACGATAGATAAAAAATAAAAATATGCAATTAACACTTGAAGTCAATGACAACGAAGTACCGTTTCTTTTAAAAATTTTAAGAAATTTTAACTTCGTTAACGTCAAAGAACAATTCTCAGAAGAAGAGTTGGATGAACTCTATTGTATTTCCTTGTACGAAAATTCAAAAAAAAATAAAAGAGACTTAATACCAATGTCGGAAGTCTTTGCAAATATCGAAAACTACAAGGACTAATGTATCAAGTATTATTTGATAAACCCGCTTCTAAACAGTTAGCTAAATTACCTAAAAAAGCCTACGAAAAAGTCAAGAAATCAATTGAAGAATTGGCAGAAAACCCACGCCCAGTTGGTTGTTTAAAACTCAAAGGTAACGGAGAAGCGTACAGAATCCGAATTGGAGATTTTAGAGTAATTTATGAAATTGAAGATGATGTATTGGTTGTAGTAGTCGTATCCGTGGGTGATAGGAAAGAAGTGTATCGTTAATGTAATCCCCATAAATTCAGCCCAACAAACCACAATGGAAAATTTCTCCAAAAAACTCCTCAATTTCGTTTCCCTCAAAAATCAAAGTCCACTTTCAGCGATGTGGGTACTGTTTTTTGTGGCTGCTTTCATTACTGCCATCATCAAATGGCTCAATCCTGCTATTCCCGTAGAACAAAAAAACGAAATTTTTAAAGTCATTGTGGACGGAATGTTTGATTCCGCTGAAATTGCCGTAATGAAAATTGCCTTGCCTTTGGCGGGTGTAATGACCTTTTTTATGGGCTTGCTTGCTGTAGGCGAAAAGGCTGGGGCAATCGGTTTTCTGTCCAGAATCATTGGACCATTTTTCAGTAGATTATTTCCAGAAGTTCCCCCCAATCATCCCGCAAGTGGACAAATGATCATGAATTTCTCCGCTAATATGTTGGGTTTAGACAATGCCGCCACACCTTTTGGACTCAAAGCCATGCAGAGTTTGCAGGATTTGAACCCACAAAAAGAAGTAGCTTCCAATGCCCAAATCATGTTTTTGGTACTCCACTCGGCGGGTCCCGTTTTGATTCCGTTGAGCATCATGGCACAGCGTTCTATCTACAAAGCCGAAGACCCTTCTGATATTTTTATTCCCTGTTTGATAGCCACGTATTTTGCCACTTTGACGGGGCTTATTTTCGTAGCCGTCAAGCAAAAAATCAATCTTTTTGACAAAATTATCCTTTCGTGGTTGGGTGGAATTACCGCTTTTATTGGCTTTGTGTTATGGTATTTTTCGAGTTTGCCACAAGAAGAAGTAACATCTCAATCCAAGATTATCAGTAACGTAATTCTCTACGGATTTGTGTTGGCGTTCATCTTGGGGGCAGTTTGGAAGAAGGTCGATATTTTTGATGCCTTCATCGAAGGAGCGAAAGGAGGCTTTGAAACTTCGGTCAAAATTATTCCGTATTTAGTAGCTATGTTGGTCGCTATCAGTTGTTTACGTAATGCAGGAACGTTGGATTTAGTAACCAATGGCATTAGGTACATCGTCGTATTATTGGGTTTTGATACTGCTTGGGTAGATGCTTTGCCTACGGCTTTGATGCACCCGTTGAGTGGTGGAGGCTCACGGGCAATGATGATTAGTACCATGCAAACCGCTGGTCCAGATTCCTTCGCAGGGCGATTGGCTTGTGTTTTTCAAGGTTCGGCAGATACGATATTTTATGTCTTGGCACTGTACTTTGGTTCAGTCGGTATTAAGCAAACTCGATATACGCTTTGGGCGGGTTTGACGGCGGATTTAGTAGGGGTTATTGTGGCGATTTGGGTGAGTTATATTTTCTTTCCGCATTGATGAGAGGGTAATTCCTTTTAAGATCGTAATTTTGTTAAAAGTGCATTATAATTTCACTAAAATTTAGAATGAAAAGTAAAATAAAAGTTGTAGAATTATTTGCTGGCGTTGGAGGGTTCAGACTCGGACTTGAAGGTTGGGATAATAAATCGGCTTCATCTGGATATAAAAAAACGTTTAAATCTCCTTATGAAATCGTTTGGAGTAATCAGTGGGAGCCTTCAACCAAAACTCAACACGCTTCAATCGTTTATGAAAATCGTTTTGATAGAGGTGAACATTGCAATGAAGATATTTCAAATGTGGACGTTTCTGTAATCCCTGACCACGATTTATTAGTTGGAGGTTTTCCATGTCAAGATTATTCTGTGGCTACAACGCTTAAAAATTCAAAAGGGCTTATTGGGAAAAAAGGTGTTTGCATGAAAATTAATTATGCTCTTACATTCTAAATTTTTAAAAATGATACATATTGTATATATTGCACACAATATGTATCATTTTTAAATTATAGAGAATAATGAAAGTTTCAACAGAAGTGTTAATTGCAAAATTAAAAGAAGTTCAACCTGAAGGTTTTGAAGTAACAGTACGTTTTGGAATAATGACTGTAACGAGAGCGGTTTATTTACACAAAGACCTATATTACGTCTTTGATATGGAAGATGACTTCATTTTTAGAAAAAATGAAGGTTATTCAGAAGCTGAATTCGCCCAAGAATATGTGAAATATTTTTGGGAAATTGAAATGACTATAAGTTAATTTGAAATTGGATTCTCTTGTTCCTGATTCTCTTTTCAAGCTCTGGAATTGTCAAAAGGGAAATAGAAGGTGATTTTTCATTAAGACAGACAAAACAAAACCGAAATTTTTCGCCGAGCAATTCACCAAAATTAAATTCGTTTTCAGTTGCACCAAAAAAGAAGCCTTTTGGATTTTCTGGCAAATATTTTTTCGTAGTTTTCAGTTCAACCAAGATAATATCTTCAAGATAAGTCTGTAAATAATCAGAGCTAATTATTTTATCAACCATATCAGGGATGTAAATTAAGTCAAAAGATTGTAGAAATTTATGGCTTATTTCAAGCAAATCCAACAACTCCTTTTTCGTAGATAAATCTATTTTAAAAAAACCAGTGTGGTTTTCGATAATGTAATTGACACCCTCCTTTTCTGTAATATTATTGGATAATGTCAAAATGAATGAATGTTTCCTTGACATTATTTTTCGGATTTTATTTCATAAGTTGAATAAATTTGAGAAGGGTCAATAGAGCTAAAATCTAAAAGTTCTGAAACTGTTATTTCAAATACTTTTGCGAATACTGCCATGTTAGTTAGAGATATATTTCTTTCTCCTCTTTCTATCATTCCAATATATGTTCTATGAAAACCAGAAGCAAAAGATAACTTTTCTTGACTTAGGTCTTTTTTTGTGCGTAATTGTTTTATTCGCAAACCAAACGCTTTAATTAATTGCTCGTTTATCATTAAACAAAACTATACACATTGTATGTATTGATCAACCGACAATCTGTATCATATAAGAAATGACGAATATCGTTCAAAAGAACGGTTAGTCCTCAACATTATCAATTATCTCGAAATCATTAATCAAGATTTTGACACGAGTTCTTTCTGGAAAAAGAATGCGAATATCCTGTTAGTTTGTTATTTACACGATGCAAACTTAGGTATTTGGGATTATGTCATAAAACTGATTGACGAATGGAATTTTCCCAAAACTGATTTAGAAATTATCAAAAAAGATTGGGAATTAATCAAGGAGAAAATCATGGACGGCAAAGCCCATGAACTTTCAGAAGGAGATACTTTTTATTTAGGTGCTTGTACAAAGGGAGCAAATGCTACCACGGTAAGAAAACAGCCATTTAGTGATATTCCAGCGAAACAGAGGGCTTTTTCGTTCAAACAAGGATATGTAAATCATATTATTGCTTCAATTGCAAACGAACCAACTGGTATATATGGAAAGTTAATTCCGTCTGTTTCTGTGGCAAAAAAGCAAACTATTGAAGATATTGTTCTTTCTAAATTTAAACCTTATTACGACAAAACTGTTGATGAAATTCTTATAAAAATTGGAATTGAAATCAATGTAAATGCGAAGAGTTTTTATGCCAATCTAACAAAAGCCATCCTCGGCATAGAACTTAATCAAGAGATTGAAGAATTTGAGAAAGCGGGAGTTATTGTAAAAACGGTTAGGCTCAAAGAAAATGATTTGCCAAAGGAAGACATTTCATTTCCAAATTTCAACTATGAAGAATTAGTGATTGATGAATGGGAGGATTCAAGCTTTAAAGAGATTTTAGAGCATAAGTTTCTATTTGTTTTCTATAAATTTGACAACGAAGTTCTTATTCTGAGAAAAGTAAAATTTTGGAATATGCCCTACGGAGATATTCAGGAGGCTAAAAAGGTTTGGATAAAGGTCAGAGATATTGTTGCAAATGGAAATATTGTCAAAGAAGTTGAAAACGGTATTCGATACACTAATTTTCCAAACAAAAAATTCAGTTCCGTATCGCACGTTAGACCTCATGCAAAGAATGCAGCGGACACTTTGCCTTTACCAACGAGAGACAAAGTAACTGAGGCAGTTGAATATACAAAACATTGCTTTTGGTTAAATGCAACCTACGTAAGAGACGAAATCTATCTCAAATAATCATCCAATTTTGCTATAACTATGTTTTTTAGGGTAGTTATAGCAACTTTGAGCATCCAATTTTGCTATAACTATGTTTTTTAAGGAGTTATAGCAAAATTGAGCATCTAATTCTTACATCCCCATCAACCCAAACCCCTCAGAATCAAACATTTCTACCTTTTTACCCATTTTTTTCTGAATAATTTTGAAATGATGTTCGTCTTCTGGACACAGGAGCGTAATCGCCTCACCCGATGCCTCCGCACGCCCTGTACGCCCGATGCGATGTACGTAATCTTTGGGCGAGCGAGGGAGTTCGTAATTTATCACAAAAGGCAAAAATGGAATATCAATTCCCCTCGAAGCTAAATCCGTGGCAACCAAAACATTAGTCTTTCCTTTTTTGAATCTATTTAAGGCTTCCGTTCTGGCACTTTGACTTTTTTTGCTGTGAATCGCCATTGCCTCAATACCGTTTTTCTTTAATTTATCCGTTAAATTATCGGCAGTTCGCACCGAAGAAACGAAGATTAAAACCTGTTGCATTTCTTTGGTTTTTATCAAATATCTCAACAAAGGTCCTTTTCTCTCAGGCGAAACTCGATAGGCAGATTGCTTGATTAAATCGGTATTTTTCTCAGCCGCTTCTACTTCTATTCTGATAGGATTACAAAGCAACGTTCCCTTAATTAGTTGATTTTCAGTATCTAAGGTCGCAGAAAATAAAATATTTTGTCGCTTTTGGGGTAATAAAGAAAATATCTGATTGACCTCTTCTTGAAAACCTAAATCCAACATTTTATCAGCTTCATCCAAAACCAATATCTCAATTTTAGTAAGATTGATGGACTGTGTCGAGACTAATTCTAACAACCTCCCAGGGGTAGCCACTAAGATTTCGGTATTTTTCAAAGTCATCATTTGTTGGTTGAGCGTAACGCCCCCAAACACCGCATTATGCTTGACTTTATTGGGTAAATATTTGGCAAATCCTTCAATAACTTCCGCAATCTGAGCCGCTAATTCACGAGTTGGCACAAGAATTAAAACCTTCAAATGGAGGTTTCTGGTAGGTTTTTTACGTTGAAAAATCTCTAAAATAGGTAAAACAAAACCCGCCGTTTTCCCAGAACCCGTTTGAGCAATTCCCAAGACATTTTTCCCTTCCAAAATCGCTGGAATCGCTTGAATTTGAATGGGATAAGGCTCTGAATATTGCTGTTCGGCAATGGCTTTGAGGAGAGATTCTGATAAACCGAGGGATTGAAATGTCATTGATTTTTTGATAAATTTTGCAAACTACACCTCCAACCTAAACCCAACGCCGTGTACATTCGTTAATTTGATACTTGGGTCTTGGGCTAAATATTTTCTTAATCGAGTGATAAAAACGTCCAAACTTCTCCCTTTAAAATAATCATCATCACCCCAAATGGCTATCAAAATCTTATCTCTTGATTGCGTTTCGTTTTTATGTTGAACCAAAAAAGTTAAAAGGTCAGATTCACGGTGAGTCAAATCTAAGGCTTTTTCGTCAAAAATCAATTTTAGATTTTTTGTATCAAAAGTATATTTTCCGAGCGTGTAAGTATCAACCGATTGGGTCGTTTTTTTGCCTGTTCTCTTCAAAATAGCTTCGATTCTCAATATTAATTCTTCGATACTGAAAGGCTTGGTCAAATAATCATCAGCCCCCAACTTCAAACCTTTGATACGGTCTTCTTTCAATGATTTTGCCGTCAAAAATATAATCGGAACATCGCTTCCCGTACTTCTGATGTACTCTGCGAGCGTAAAACCGTCCATTTCAGGCAACATTACGTCCAAAATAAAAATATCATATTGGTTCTGTTGAAAAGCTCTTTGCCCTGCTTTTCCTGTTACTTGCAAGTCGATTTGATACCCTTCTTGTTCAAGATTATCTTTTACTACAAAACCTAAACTATCGTCGTCTTCAACTAATAATATTTTTGTCATACTGTTTTGGTTGGGTATATTTTTACGATTCTGGAGAATCGTAGTACATTCTATTTGCTAATTTAAGGCTTTTGGCTAATATTTACAATTTGTTACTAATTTTGTGAGTTGTTCAGAAATTTAACAACTTAATAACTTGACGATTTAACAACTCCTTTTAAATGTTCCAATTAGACCCCAATAAAAATTATCCCAAGAAATTATACTCCAAAGCCGTCATTCGTTTTCAGGACTGTGACCCCCTGAAGCATTTGAACAATGCCAAATATTTTGACTATTTTTTCAATGCTCGTGAAGACCAAGTAGCCCAAGTTTATAAGTTTGATTACAACGATTATTTCGAGCATAACCAGACCTCTTGGGTAATTTATAACCATCAAATCGCCTACGTTTCATCTGCCAAAGTGAGCGAATGGGTCAAGATAATTTCGTCGATTATTTACTACAACGAAAATACCATCGTAACCGAATTTGTGATGACCGACGAACCCTCTCAAACTGTTCGTGCTGTACTTTGGACAACTTCAAAATATATTGACGTACCTTCGGGAAAGAAAACCAATCACCAACCCGAAGTCAATAATTACCTCAAAACCATTTGCGTAGAAGGCATTGATTTTGAACATATTACGTTAAATTCAAGAATCAAAACGATTAAGAAAGAGTTACTGGAAGGAACATTTATTCAGCCGTAATTTAGTATAACAAGTTTCCAACTGGGACGCACAGTCCTGTCATTCAATAAAACAGGACTATGCGTCTCAGTTGGAAACCTGTGATACAATATAAACCAAAATATGTTAGATAGAACCATAAGCCCTGATTTTCAGACAATTAAAGAAATAAAGATTCCGCCCGCACAGGTCGTAACCTTGTCCAACGGAATACCATTATACGTCATAAATGTAGGAGAACAGCCCATCGTCAAAATCGAGTTTAGTTTTGATGCAGGCAATTGGCAAGAACCCCAAAATGGCGTTTCTTTATTCACCACCAAAATGATTTCGGAGGGAACAAGCAAACATTCTTCGGCAGAAATTAGTGAATATTTTGATAAATTTGGCTCATTCATCGAATCAGGACAAGGCTTAGACCGAGCCAATTTTGTGGTTTATGGACTCAAAAAACACCTTCCAGCACTTTTGCCGATGGTCAAAGAATTGTTGGAGGACGCTATTTTTCCAGAAAAAGAATTAGAAACCCTCAAAAATATTCAATTACAAACGCTCCAAGTCAGCTCCGAAAAAACGGCTTTTATCGCCAATAAAACCTTCAGGAAAAAAATCTTTGGAGACGTTCACCCCTACGGTAACTCCATGACCCAAGATGCCATCGAAGGTATCAATCAGGATATTCTTGTTGATTTTTATCAAAATTACTGGAAGCAAAAGCCGTTCAAAATTTTTCTTTCTGGAAAAATAGAAGACGCTGATATTCAGTTGGTTGAACAATATTTTGGTAGTCAAAAAGTAAGCAATTCACCTCAACAAAAAACGCCTGCTAATTCAATTCTTGCAAAACCCGAAAGAATCGTCATCGAAAAGCAAGGGGCAATGCAGTCTTCCATTCGTATTGGTAAACAATTAATGACTCGTAAACACCCTGATTTTTTTACAATGTTGTTATTGAATGAAATTTTGGGAGGCTATTTTGGGTCAAGATTGATGAAAAATATCAGAGAAGAAAAAGGCTTTACCTATGGTATTTCGTCTAATTTAGCCCTTTTTGCACAAGCAGGATATTTCGTGATTGGCACGGACGTAAAAAGAGAATTTACCCAAAAAACCCTTGATGAGATCCAAAAAGAAATCATGATTTTGCAGACTCAATTGATTTCTACCAATGAATTAGAAACCGTCAAAAACTACATGGTGGGCTCATTTGCAGGGTCACTCAACACACCTTTCGACATCACAGACCGCTATAAAGTGATTTTTACAGAAAATTTACCATTAGATTTTTACAAAAATTATATTCCAAACATCCAAAAAATTACTGATACTATGCTTTTAGAAGCAGCCAATAAATACTTAGCGGTTGATTCATTGTCAGAAATTATTGTGGGTGGATTTTAAATCAAACAAAAACATAAAAACTTTCAAAACATATTTGTCTAAAACTCAAAGATTTACTACCTTTGCAGTCCTGTTTAGGAAATAGTATATCGTTATTGGTTGTGATTGTTAGTAAAATATTGATAATCAGTAGATAACAATGATGAATACTTCATTTACGTCACAACGATTAATGTATAATTTTATAAAGAAATGGCTAAGAAAGGCAATAGAATCCAAGTAATTTTGGAATGTACTGAGCAAAAAACATCGGGCGTTCCTGGAATGTCCCGTTATATCACTAAAAAGAACCGTAAAAATACTACGGCTCGTTTAGAATTAAAAAAATACAATCCTTTCATGAAGAAAGTAACTGTACACAAAGAAATCAAGTAATTCACGTAGGAGTTATGAGCTATGAGTTGTGAGTTATGAGTTTTTCTCTGGTTCAATCTCATTGTTTACGTACTTCATAATTTTTATAAAAAAATGGCAAAGAAAGTAGTTGCAACCCTGAAGAAAGAAGGTGGTGTAAAATACGCTAAAATTATCAAAGCTGTAAAAAGTCCTACAACAGGAGCTTATACGTTCAAAGAAGAAATCATCCTTCAAGATGATGTAATGTCAGCTTTGAAGGGATAATTAGTATTCCCAAAGGTTTTCAAGTCCCCTTGCTGAACAAGTTAGGGGACTTTTGTTTTTATGGTATAACAGGTTTCCAACTGAGACGCATAGTCCTGTTCCTTCTTTTCTAACTCTCAACCCCTAAAACTTTTTATTTGGATAAAATATCATAATTTCGTAGAATAATCATATTCCCAAAATTATGAATACATTATCCTTCATCATCGCACAAGCACAAAGCCCTGCAACTAACATTTATGCCATCATTACGCCCTTTGCTTTGGGTTTTATGATGCTCGAAATCGGGCTTGCGTGGTACTATAAAAGAGATATAATTACCTTCCAAGAATCCATCGCCAATTTCGGAACAGCACTCGGCAATCAAACGACCAATGTGCTGGTAGCCACGGGCGTGTATGTAGTCTATGGCTATTTGTGGGAACATTTTAGGCTCATCGAAAACCTTTCGATGAATTGGTTTACCTACCTTTTGCTCTTTCTGGGGGTTGATTTTATTTTCTATTGGGTTCATCGTTGGGGACATCATATCAACATCATGTGGGCTGCACATTCTCCCCATCACTCAGCCGAAGAAATGAATTTCTTTGTTGCCCTTCGTGCCAGTGTAACGCAACGATTATTTAGCTTTTTCTTCTTTTTCCCACTCACGATTATCGGTTTTAAGCCCACTGATATTTACATGATTACAGGTATTCATCTGTTTCAAGCCTTTTTACACCATACTGAACTTATCAAAAAACTATGGTGGGGTATCGAAGCCATTTTCACTACTCCTTCACACCACAGAGTGCATCATGGAGTAAATTTCAGGTATTTGGATAAAAATTTTGGAGAATTTCTCATCATTTGGGACAAACTTTTTGGCACATTTGAGAAAGAATCAGAGAAAGTTATTTACGGAATGTATAGCCATCCACAATCTTGGAATCCTATCAATATCAATTTTCATTATTACAAAATCCTTTGGAAAGATGCCGTAGATGCCCCTTATTTTTGGGATAAAATCAGACTATGGTTTATGCCTTTGGGTTGGCGACCAAGAGGCTTACCCGAAAAGCCCATGTTGGTAGAGACAACTCTCCAAAATCAAGTAAAATTCCAAACAACTATGTTCCCACAAACAAAGTTTTATCTCATTCTGCACGCTATTTTGGGCATATTATTGATGATGATGGTAATTAAATCTAACTCCGTTTGGGACACCTACGAGCGATGGATTGGAGCATTTTTGTTATGGTATCAAATCATCAATTGGTCAGGGATATTAGAATCAAAGTCATGGCTTTTTATATCCGAATTAGTCAGAATTCCTCTTACGCTTGGGTGTGTATTATGGTTTAGTACCTTAGATTTCTCTGTCAATCTTGGACTTATTTCAGTAGCTATTTTATCAGTCCTTTGGACGATAAAGTATTTCAGAGTTTCATCTAATAATCTGATTATCAGTTAATTAAAAAAAGTCCCAAGAAAAATTCTCGGGACTTTCGGCAGTCTCCATAAGCTATTTATTTTTTTCTACCATTTTACCGAATTAACCCTTAGATACATGGTTGATTTGGTTTTATTCTTTTGAGGTTCCCTCATTTATGTTTTCTTAATTCTATTTTTATCAAAGACGTAATAAACTTTCAAAAGGTTGTGTTGGTGATAAAAAATATTTTTAGATTATATAAAATAAAAAGCCTCTCCGTTTTCACGAAGAGGCTTTTTATTTTACTTATAATTTCCTAATACTATTTTTTCTTAGGAGAATCAGGAATGATACGAATATCACTTGGATTTTTAGGGTCAATATAGAATTTATATTTCGCTACCTGACCAGTTGGTTTACAATCACCAGCATTCAAGCGTTGAACTTCGTACTCATATACCGAAGGATTCTTTGGTAATGGAAGGTCAGCGGGCCATTGAATGTTAGGGTTAGTCGCAACGTTTTCGTAATTAATCGTTGTACTATACGTTGACACACCAGCAGGTCCCGTTCCAGTTCCTGAAACTGACTTCTTGCGTCTTGGCACTAAACGCTTTGCTTTGGCAGGAGCAGCTGTTCCAGTGGCTGGAGGAGCAACTGATGTGCTTGGAGCTACTCTACGTACTTTACGACGTGGCTTTGGTCTGTAACCATCTGTACCTGTTCCTGTTCCGTCAAAATATCTTGTAGCTGTTGAACCACCAAAGATTTTGAACATATATTGATCTTCAACTGGCTTTGCTGCTACAATATTCTGCACAACTGGCTTTGCTTTATATCCAAAGCTTGCTGCAACAGCTTCTGACAAACATTTTCCTTCTACACTTGACTGTACTGTGTAATAATAAAAACTACAATCATCGCTACTTGCCAAGGTAACATTAGCAGGCAAGCTCAAGTTAGTGTTCTTAGTTGTTTGTTGATAGATTGGAGTTCCTGAACCATCAGCCTTGTACAACTTGTAAATATATTCTTCATTTTCAGGCGTTGCCGAAGTACTTTTCCAACGGAAAGATGGAATCGTAGTTGCACCATTATCATACATCATACCGTTTTCTCCTTGTAACGTTGGCACTGCACAAACTACTGGTGCAGGAGGAGGAGGTAATAATGAATAGATAGTATTTCCTGTTTTCTCTCCGAATGTATGAGAAAGAGCTAAACCAAAATTACAACCACCATGCGTGCGAGAGGCTTCTTTTGTTAATAATTTATTTGACGTTGGAGCAACATCAGCACCAGTTGTTGTAAACGGGGTGCTTGTCAAAAAACCTTGACCATTGATTCCAATAGCCCAATTTTTTGCAATGCTGTAAAGAATATCAACACTCAAAATACCACCTAACTGATTTTTAGAGGCAGAAGGAGTTGTACGGAACACCAATTGGTCAGCACCCGATGAACCTGCCGTAACAGCACCAAATCTTGGAGCGGAAGTATTGAATAAACCTCCTTTGAAATCTGCATCCAAACTCCATTTCTTTCCTATTGGAAGGGAGATAGCTGGACCGATCAATAAGTAGAAATCTTCATAGTTTCCTTGAGTATCATATTTCAAGGCACTTGGGCTGATTCCTAATAGTTTTGCATTTTTTGCAATTTGACCATCAGCTCCTTTGTAGTCATCACTGACATTAAAGTTCTGATAACCACCCATTAAGCCAAAACCGATTTTCCCCCAAAAGTGATTAACTGATAGAGAATTATAACCTCCTGGAGTCAGGAACATTGTTTTATCTTCGCCTTCCTTACAAAAAGGAATTGCAAGACCAATTCTGTCTGTGGCTTTCCAGTAAGTTTTTGGTTTTGTTGAACGTAAAACGTTCGTGTTTTTGTAAAATGCCGAGTCAAGATAGTAACCATCAGCAACTGTTTTTACTACTTGACCATTTGAATAAGTCGTTGTTGTAATTCCGTTATCAGTTAATGAACTAACAACAGTGGGTTTAGTGCCAGCAGTATTCAAGACTTGGGCTGAAGCGATATGACCCACAGTAAGGCAGGTCAGTAACCCCATAGCTAATCTTTTAGAAAGATTGATTCCTGAAAAAATCTGTTTCATGTTTGCTTAAAATTTAATAATAATGAAGGGTTTTGTGACGGACTTATTTAGTAGTTTACTAATTTGAGTGGGTAAAAGTAATGCTTTTTCCAAAAAAACAAGAGATTATATGAGAAAAATCATACTTTTTTGATAAAAATAGTAGGAAATACCCCTATTTAAGACGTTTTACACCTGATTAATCCTAATTTTGTAAATAGTTTACACGTACTAATAGTGAATATCACAAATATACAGAATGAAAATTTAAAAACAAGTACCGTACACTCAAAGTGGAAAAATTAAAAACTATAACCCTTATTTGTCATAACTGACTTTTTATCATCATAACTATCCAAAAAATGTCTGTACACACTGAAGTTAAGCGAATAACTACTCATATTTTACAAGAAATGAAAAATCGTGGCGAGAAGATTTCTTGCCTGACTGCCTATGACTATTCGATGGCTCGAATCGTGGATGCGGCTGGGGTGGATTTAATTCTTGTGGGGGATTCTGCTTCCAATGTAATGGCGGGGCATGAAACTACGCTGCCCATTACCCTCGACCAAATGATTTATCATGCAACCTCGGTGGTGAAGGGAGTCAAGCGTGCTTTGGTGGTGGTTGATATTCCTTTTGGGTCGTATCAAGGCAATTCTTCGGAAGCATTAAGGTCTGCCATCAGGATTATGAAAGAATCGGGGGGTCATGCCGTGAAAATGGAAGGGGGGGCTGAAATTAAAGATTCCATCACACGGGTACTGAGTGCGGGGATTCCTGTGATGGGGCATTTGGGACTTACGCCACAGTCTATTTATAAGTTTGGGACTTATGCCGTCAGGGCTAAGGATGAGGATGAAGCTAATAAGTTAGTGGAAGATGCCAAATTGTTGGAAGATATTGGTGTTTTTGGCATTGTATTAGAAAAAATCCCTTCTGAACTTACGAAAAAGGTGTCTCAAACATTGCATATTCCAACCATCGGAATCGGTGCTGGGGCTGATGCGGATGGGCAAATACTGGTTGTCCATGATATGTTAGGAATTAATAAAGAATTTAAACCGAGATTTCTTAGAAGGTATGCCGACTTAGACGGTATCATGAACGAGGCAATCTCACAGTATGTTAAAGACGTAAAATCAGTTGATTTTCCGAATGAAAAAGAAAGCTATTAAAATTAGGGGTTAGGGATTGGGGGTTGGGGATTGGGGGTTGGGGATTTGAGATTTAGGGTTTGGATATATGTTTTGAGATTTTTCAATTACTATTTCCTAACCTCAAATCTCCTAATCCCTAATCCCAAATCCCGAACCTTAATCCCCAACTCCTAACCCCGACCCCTAAACTAAAAAATGAAAGATTTCCATGTAGTGTATGAAGACAACCATATTATTGTTGTCAATAAAAGAGCGGGTATTTTGGTTCAAGGAGATTCTACGGGAGACCGTACTTTGACAGATGCCGTGAAGGAATACGTCAAAAAGCAATACGGAAAACCTGGGGATGTATTTCTTCACCCCGTTCATCGTTTGGACAGACCTGTGAGTGGTTTGGTAATTTTTGCCAGAACTTCAAAAGGCTTGGAAAGGATGATGGAGCTTTTTCGTAAAAGAGAGGTTCAAAAAACCTATTGGGCGATTGTGAAACGCCGACCCAAGGAATTGAAAGGTAAATTGACTCATTGGCTCACGAAAGATGAATCAAGAAATGTAACAACGGCACATGATGAGGAAGTGAAAGGCTCTCAAAAAGCAGAATTGACTTATAAAGTGTTAGGAGAAATAAATAAACACTATTTATTGGAGATAGAACCCTTGACGGGCAGACCTCATCAAATCCGTGTTCAACTCGCCACGATAGGAAGTATTATTCGTGGCGATTTGAAGTACGGTTATGATAAGCCAAATGCGGATGCCAGTATTAATCTTCATGCGAGACGATTGTACTTTATTCATCCTGTAAAGAAAGAACCTATCATTTGTAAGGCGGCGTTACCGCCTAATGCGTTTTGGGAAGAGTTTTTAGAGCTTGACCCTGATGATTTCAAGCAAAAAAATCTTGATTATCTTCATGAATAAGCGGTGACATGATGTCGTTTCTTATCTGATCAACTAATCCCAAAAAAGCGTGTTTGATACCTTGCAAAGCTCCTGAAGCGATGCTCAAAGGAAGAATCAATGGCAAAAAAATCAGCCATTGAAGTATCATGAATTGATTTAATTTTCTCATTTTGATTTCGATAGCGGTCAAAACCGTTTGATTAGAATGAATAAAATGTGGTAAAATACTCACAGTCAGTTAATTGCTAAACAAATGTCGTGCCGAAGTGGTTTGGTTTTATTTCAAATATAGTGTAAAAATAAAAATAATTCTTTGAATAACAATATTAATTTTAACGAAATGGTTATTATTCTGTAACAATTCACTAACATTGACTCTGTATATTGAGCATTTTTTTTCAAACAAAAAGCCGTGAATCATCAGAATCACGGCTTTTGTATTTAGCTTTGGTTGTTTTTATTTCTTTACATACGGCATGAAAGCGTACTTGGATTTAATGGAAATAACTTCGGCAATTTTTGCAAAAACTAATTTAGGCACGTCAATTTTGTGATCTACCAATTTGACATCGAAGTTACAGACTAAACTAATTTTTTGATTTTCGATGGTCAATTTACCCTTCAAATCTCGTGGTTGAGTAACGCCGTGTAAAGTCAGTTGTCCCTTGGCAGTTATGTTATACGTCCCGTTTTTGGAGTAATCAATTGTTTCTAAAATTTTACCTTTGAAAGAACCCGTTGGGAATTTCTCAGACTCCATATAGTTTTCATTAAAATGCTCTTGCATTAATTTATTCGGAAAATCAAATGCCGACATTTTCATACTGACTGCCACTTCGCTGGTGCTGATATTGAGGATTGCCCCGACGGTTTTGTTGCTTGCTGAGATATTTTCAACGGGAGTTTCAGAGAAAAAATTGGTCTCTCCTGCTTGCGTTGAATAAAGTTGTCCGAAGGTTTGGGTTGATATTAAGACACTGAATATCAATAATTTAACAGCATATTTCATGATATATTTTATATTTATTGATAAAATTTTATGGCTCTACTTATGCAATTCCTTTGCTTTTTTGTCTAAACTAAAACTACGAGCAATATTGAATCCATAAAATATGCCCCCATCACTCCATGATTTAGTGGTTTGGGCGATAAATTGGCGTTCTATCATACCTCTGGCGTTGGTGAAATGTAGCTGGAATACGTGTCCGCCCGTTTCGATGTCAAAGCCAATCGCTAATGAATTATTGTAAGGACTTGATGCAGGGCGGTTGAAATCTGCGTAATAGTATTCTCCTGTGATGCTTAATCTTTTGGTCAGTTTCATTCTGCCACCTACACCCAAGGCTATCATATCATTTGGTGTGTCGATGGTTTCAGACTTATTAAAATGAATGAGGGTTGGCATTAATTGTAATGAAAATTTATCACTAAATTTTCTGGCTAACAAAATTTGCCCTGTGTAGGTCATTCTTTCGAGGTTATCCTTATATTTCATCACTGTCCCTGATTCTAAACTTGACCCTGTGGCTACTGTACTAAGAGCATTGCTTCCGTATAATGTGAGGGTAACGGGCGTAGTATTGGACTGACGGAGGAGTTTATATTTTGCATAAAAATCATACATTTTCTCCTGTGAACTTCTGCCGATGCCCACGGTAAGCTGGCTGCTGATTCCGTATTCAAGACCCAGACGGATTCGGGCTTCGTCTAATCCGAAAAAGTTATCAATAAATCCTGTATTCAATGCTCCAAAGCGATGTGAAATCCAGAAATTTAACTGATTTTTACCTACTGTTTCAATGGTTTGACCATTGATGAGCCTTGTACCTTTGAAGGTTGCGGAGGTATAATCAGTTTGATTTTTTGTTTCATTTTCCAGCATTTTCATTAAATCGTCCTGTGAAAATACCGGAATTGACAATGAAAATAAGATGATGGTAATTAGCTTTTTCATAACTCGTTGGTTAAAATTCAATTGGCGAAGTGTGTTATGACATAAAACAGGAATCTTGATTAAATTAATGAAGATTCCTGTTGAAATTTTTACAACATAACGGTCAATATATTACCCGATTGCGTGACTGCATAAGTCCTTAAAGCTGTTGATGTTACTGATGATGTAGCTTTACCTGAATTATCAAAAGTAGCACCGTGTACCGAGCATTTGAATTGGTTGGTAACATAAGCAATATTTCGATTTTGCTGGTGCGTGCAAACGAGTGTCACGGCAACGTACCCTTTATCGGTTGTGTTGGCAATAACAATACTGTTTGCATCATCAACAAAGAAACCTCCTACGGTTTTTAATGCTCCGCCCTTAACGGTTGTGATATCATAAGTTGCCGTTTTACCTGTGGCGACTGCGGGCGTTGCATCTTCATTTTTGCAGGAGGACATCGTTACGCCACAATAAACTGCCATGAGGCTTGCACCCGACAAACCCATTTTTTTAAGGAATTCGAGGCGATTGATTTTTTCTGTTTGATTTTCGTTGTTCATATTAATTGATGGATTTAATTGTTATAACGATTTGATTATATATACCTGATTTTGAACAAAAGGTTGCGTAATGTTAAAGAATGATTTTGGAAAAGGTGTATTTATTTTTAGATTCTCTTGATTTTTAGATTTTTGTGAGGTGTTATTTCAGATAATTTTATTTTTGAATTTGACAATTTAACGAATTTTGGGATTTGATAGTATCAGTTAGATTTTTAAAATATCGGGCTTTTACCTTTGTTTATAATCCTTTTTACTCTATTTTGGCAAAATTATAACGTGGTAATTTTCACCTAAAAGTATTTTCATAAAACCTACTTCCATAAGCCCAAAGCACCCTCATTGTCAAACCTAAGCTCCTCATTACCAATCATTTCACGAATAATCTCTTGAAATTTTGATTGATTAATAGGTTGCATAATTTGGGTAATCAAAGATAAACTCATTGCTCCGTTTTGTAGTAATTGTTTCACTTTTTGACGGGTAGTTTCTTCTGCTGATTTGTCTTGAATCTCTGCTTTATTTACCCGTTTTTTCTTTAAACAATTATCGCAAATACCACATTCTAAATCCGTTATTTCGTTAAAATATTCTAATAACAACTGTGTCCTACAACGATTGGGATGTTCGGCGTAATGCTTAACGGCTTTTGCTTTTTGGAGGTCTTTTTCTTTTCTATTTTTGATTGCTAATTCTTGCAAAGGCAATTCTCGGAGGTCGTATCGAGGAGTCAAAAAAGTCAGTTGGGGCTTATCTTTTTGTTTATCATAAATCAAAATATTAACTTTTTCTAAGGTCGATAACCAATTTTCAATCTCATTCACGGGAATAGAATAAGCTTTGGCAAGATTGGCTTCGGAGATATTAATAAACGTCCCAAAAAGCTCACCTCCGTACATTCTGAGGATTAATTTGATAAAAGAATCATACTTCGGATTGCGTAACTGAAAGTCGTATAAGGCTCTATTATCAACCTTAAACATCACTTTTGAAGTATCTTTGAAGCCCTCCGAAAGTTGTATAAACCCTTGATTTTCCAGTATTTTCAAGGCAAAATACGTATCAGTTGGTGGTAGTTCAAAACGTCTTTGAAATTCTACTAAATCAAAATCATAACTGGCAAATTCCCCCGCCCCGACTGCCAACTGAAACAAATTTCCCAAACATTGATATACCTTCCGAATCAGCTCAATAGGCGGGTAGGCTTGCACGACCTTTTTCTCCAAATCATCAATATCCGATTTATTAAATAAAGCCACGGCATACGCCTTTTCACCATCTCGCCCTGCCCGTCCTGCCTCTTGATAATAGGCTTCCAAAGTATCGGGTAAATCCAAGTGTACCACCGTTCTCACATCGGGTTTATCAATCCCCATTCCAAAGGCATTTGTAGCTACAATCACTCTCACACGGCTTTTTATCCAATTTTCCTGTCGCTTGGTTCGCTCTACTGGACTCAATCCTGCATGATAAAAAGTGGATTGTACTTGATATTTATTCAACATATCCGAAATCTCCTGTGTACGTCTGCGATTGCGTACATACACCACCGCCGTGCCTTGTACATTCTGCAAAATCTTCATCAAACGCCTCTCTTTATCATCCTCCTTAAAAGCTGAATATGACAAATTGGCTCGGGCGAAACTCTGTTGAAAAGTCTGAGGATTGAGCATCTCCAATTTTTCGACAATATCGTGTTTTACTTCCTCCGTAGCAGTAGCTGTCAGGGCAATGAGTGAAATCGACGGAAGGAGTTTTCGGAACTCTGAAATCTTAGTATAGGGTGGTCTAAAATCATAGCCCCATTGTGAAATACAGTGGGCTTCGTCAATGGCTATCAGGTTGATTTTCATTTGTTTAGCCCTTTCGATAAAGATTTTTGTCTGCAATCTTTCGGGCGAAACGTAGAGGAATTTAATATCGCCATAAATACAATTATCAAGAGCAATATCAATCTGATTTTTGTGCATTCCCGAGAATATCCCAACTGCCGAAATATCCCGTCTTTTGAGTTGTTCTACTTGGTCTTGCATCAAAGCAATCAAGGGCGAAATCACAATACAAATACCCTCCAACATCATGGCAGGTACTTGAAAACAAAGGGATTTTCCCCCACCCGTAGGCATGAGAGCAAGCGTATCTCTTCCATCCAAAACCGACTGAATTATATCAGCTTGTAAAGGTCGGAAAACATCATATCCCCAATATTGTTTTAGTATTTCGGTTGCTTGCATTTTTATTCAAAACTCCATTACCACAAACAAAAATGACATCTCCGAAGAAATGTCATTTTTAAAATAATCTATTTTCTAAATCTTAATTCGCAATCACTTTCGGAGCAGTGTTAAAATTAGCATGAAGCGAAAGTCTCAATGTTTGAGCTAACGGACTGCCGCCAGTTGCGGGGATTAAATAAGCGAAATCCAAACCGTATTTCTTTTCTAATCTTACGCCAAAACCTGCTGTAAAGTATTTTCTACCACCTTTATCAGCACTTTCAAAATGATACCCTCCACGAATAGCAAACATATCATTATAAAGGTATTCACCACCCACTGACAAATTAATTTCCTTTAATTCCTCACCAATACCGTCTGGTGCATCACCAAATGAACCCAAAATACCACCAATGGCTGTACTCGCTTGATTGAGTTTTCCATTTGTGTAAGTAGGCGTTGGAATCATCAATTTATTAATATCAGCTGTCAAAGTGTATTTGTTGTGAGCATCAATAGTTCTGATGGCAGCAAAACCAGCCTTGAAGTTAGTTGGTACAAAATTAGATTCTGATCCACCATAAGAAACCCTACCTGTGATGTTCTGAATCATAATACCCCAATTGTAATTCCATTTTGTAGCACTCTTTGATGTATGAAATAATCCAATATCAGCAGCCACTGTTGAGGCGGGTTGTACATTAAATCCTAATCCAGATGTTGTGGTAAGCCCACTTAACAAAGTTGAATTGATGTATTTAAGATTAACGCCAAGACCTAATTTCTCGGATAATTTACGAGAGTAAGAAACAGCAATGTAGTATTCCTTTGAATTAAAATTACCCAAAGACTGCCCATTAACATCCGTAGCTTGAAAAAGCCCTTGGTCAAAGTAATTTATGGATGCTCCTATTACTTGGTTGTTTTTGATTTTCTTGTAAAAACTTGCATTGAGCAAACCCATATCATTAACCAACTGGCGTAACCAAGGTGTGTAAGATAGAGCCACCCCCATGTCCTTACCAGAGAATGGTAATTTACCAGGATTCCAAAAAATTGAATTAGCATCTCCATCGGTAGCCGAAAGAGCAACTCCTGCGTCTCCCATTGCTGCAGAGCGTGCATCAGGCGTAATAATCATTGATGCAATTGCAGGCGTAGGGATGCGTTTATCCACTGAGCCAAGTTGTGCAAACACATTCGCAGCGGACATCGTCAATCCAAGCATTAGAGACGCTCTGAGAGCGTTAGTAACATTTTTAATCATTGTCTTTAAGGTTAAAGTTTCTCGAAACGAGGCTTAATAACGCATTGTGTGATATTCAATAATAAGATACTTCACGGGTTTTCCAAAAGTAATCAATTAACCAGTTTTAAACAAAAAATCCTAATGATTTAAGTGAGTTAAATTATTTAACGGACGTAAATTTACCCGTGCCAGTGGCTTGATAGGAACTTGTCAGAGATCTTGCAAAAATACGATAAAAGTAGTTACCTGTAACAATCGGAGCGAAATCTTCTGAAATATTCCACGAAATTTTGTCATATGGACTACTGATTTTGTACGCATTTTCATTCAACTGTTTTATTAATCGTCCATAAGAATCATATATTTCGATGATTATATTGAAATCATCGCCTCCTCGTTCATGTTCAAAACTGAAATTGGTTGTCTGGCTGAACGGATTAGGGTAACAAAAAACGTTGTGTAATACATTATTTTTGGAGATAGTTACCTTAAATCGCAACGAAGATTCGGATGAATTATTGTAAGTATCCCAAATTTTTAATTTTAATTGATGCTCGCCTTCGGATAATCCATTAAGATTATATCGAATTTCACCGTTTTTGTAATCGTCTAATTTTGTGCTAAAATACTGATTCACAATAACCTTACTGGTATCATCAATCGTCAAGACCATTTCGTGTCCTAAGCCTTCTGATGCAAAATTGATACCATTTTCATCTGATAATTTGGCAATAAACAAGGGACTATCATTAGTTTCTCCGCCTTCTACGAATGTTTCATCATTCAGAAAAAGGTTGATTTTGGGTGCTTGATTATCGGTTAAAGTCTGATTACTTGCCCCCCCAACTATTACCTTAGACGAACCCGAAGCGTCAGAGGTTGCATCACTCGTCTGGGCATACACAAATATTTTTCCTTCGCCATACTGATAATTGATGTCTTTGGGAACAATAAAACTACACGAGAACCCTCCGTTCTGCACTTTTACGGTTCCTTCAAAGAGGATATTTTGGTATTGTTGATAGGCAAATTTGCTGCCCGCACTGCCTAATGTTTGTAAATTTCTGACTTTATCGTACACCTTAATTTGAGCCGTTCCGTTGAAATTAGTTGCTTTGGTTTGTGTATCAAAAGTTTTGATTTCTCCTACTAAAACTACTTTGCTTATAGCTTTCATTGAATCAATTTTAGTGATAACAATCTCATTCTCAGGATATAACAATCTCGTCGAAGGGTCTCCTAAAAGTGAAAAATTACGATTGTTTACATTTTGTAAACTGTTATTTTTTGTTTTAATCATTACATCACCCAAACGTGGCATTTTACCATTAACCGTCTCGAAAATTGCATTATAGAATGCTTTGTTTACATAGTCGTTGGTATTTTGATAAACGGGTCTTGTGGTGGTTAACAAGGCAATTGCCCCTCCGTTTGGATTAAGTATTAACTTTTCTGCACCTGACACTACTCCAGGGTTATCGAATCGTCCAAATTGACAAGTTGCCGTCATCATCAAGGGTAAATTAGTATTGGTCAAACCTAAAATATCCCCTAATTCAAGTACTTTTTCATCTGTCCAGCCAGATTCTGACCCATGCCCGTTATAATTCATTATCAAAACTCCGTCTTGAAACGATTGTTTGATTTGCTGTTTTGCTTTTGGAGAACGCTGTCCATCAGGTAAGGTAATCAGAGGAAAGGCATCTACATAAACTTTATTTATTTGAAAGTCATTTTTTTGATTTTCAGCTATTTTAGCATAATTATCGGCATCTCTTTGATGAATATTTCCATCTCCATTATCTGCCACAAAGACCACTTTACTTCGCCAATTTCCCAAGCTATTTTTATTGGAATTATACGAAATTAGCTTATCAACAACCTCTTTTGCCTCTTGTCGGCTCTTCACAGGAAGCCGACCTATACCTATTTCAAGGGTATGATTTCCGTATTCGTTCTCCTCCCATTCTCCTTCGTTATTTTCCACAAATCCAAAATAATCATCTGAATTATAGCTATTGATAGGATTTAATGATTCTCGACTCTCGTAGGTTGGAATATAGATTTCTTTAGTTTCATTTCCGATAACATTTGACCTTTTTTTATAATCGAAAGAAGCACCCCCAAAAAGTAATAAATACTTCAATTTCAAGGGATTACGGTCATACAAAAACTTCACAAAATCTCTGATTGCCGTAATATCTTGCTTACCCGATGAGAACTCATTGTAAACTTCCTGAGTCGAAACTACTTGCACTGTCAATTTGTCATTTTGCCTTCTAAAATCTGCCAAACGATTAGCCTGTTTTCGTAATATTTCAGAAGTAACTATCAATAAATCAGGCACTTCTAAAGTGTGAAGATTCTGATTATTGATTTTTTGAAAAGAAATGGGTTCAAGAAAATTGGTATTATTAAAAACCACAAATCCCTTCAATGTTGATGTATTTACGCCAAAATTGAGCTTTTGGTTTTGAACAGTATAAATTTGATTTTGAGGAATTTGTGGATTAGAAATATCCCAAATTTTCAGACTCGTAGAAGATTCACCGAGAACAAATTTTGAAGTCTTAAATTTCAAACTTTCCAGAGACCGAAAAATCGTTTGATTTCCGTATAATTTCAGATTCCTGACCACCTGCACACCTACGTAATTTAGGTAACCAACGCCTTTAACAAGTGTGTCTCGATTATATAAAATCTCGATATTAGTCTCCTTTGAGGTATCAAAATTATTTGAATTAAGTGTTTTCCTTTTAATACTAAAATATCCTTTATTATCGTAAGTACCCTGACCAATGGGTTCCATCGTGGTGCTATCCGCTAATTGACCATTAAGTTTTATAAAGAATTTAGTCTTCCCAAAAATAGAAGATGCTGCCACCGATGTAGTAATTTTTAAATCGGTATTTGCTTGTATTTCTTTGAAAGGAAAAGCAAAGGATTGTTCACTCTTGCTGCTAAATTCTTCTCCTACCCACTCTCTACCCGAACCATTGAGAATATTTTTACGGTCAATTTCATGAAAATCGTAATCATCAAAAGCCGTAATTTCTTGGGTAGCCGTAACGGAATTTTGGTCTTTGATTCGTAACCCTCGAGTATCTGAAACGGTCAGAAAATAAAAGGTAGTATCTGAATAAATATTAAATTGATGTTTGAAAGATTTTGATAGAGAATCATACAAAATTGTGTGTGGACTTTGCCCATAAAATAAGATAAAGTCTTGATTGTCAAACCTTCCATCGGCTTCTCCTTCTACCAAAATAGCATTTTCGATTAAATCATCAGCTCTTGGAATATTGTTTGCTTGGGGTAACATTCCACCGCCATTGCCATAAATTTTAATATTTTGAGGATTGATTTGAGCCAGAATCAGACCCGATTTTTGAAGAAAATTAGCATCAATTTTATGAACTCCCAAAGAATTTACACCAATTTTTATCCATTCTCCCTTAGCTAAAATGGAATTTTGAGCAACCGTTTTATGGATGGAGATGATGAATAAAAAGAGAAGGGTATGTTGTAATATTTTCTTCAAAATGTCTTGGGGGAATGTTAATTTGTAACGAAAATAAGTATGTTAAATTACTGAACATTCAGAAAAGATTATTTGCCACCAAGACACCAAGATTTTTATTCTTGAAACTTAGAGCCTTGGTGTCTTCGTGTCAAAATTCAAACCTTCTTCACCAAAGCATTCGTGGAAATCACATAACGCTTGCCCGTTTGTCTGTCTGTACACAAGAAGCGAGTTCTGCGTAATTCTCCCTTCGTAAATACTCGTCCGTTTAGTTCAAAATTCTCACCCGCCTGTAAGCTCGTAAGCGTGATGCCATCCACGTCCGTATGTGTATCAAATTGTCGCAAAGCCACCATCAACGGACTTGCTCCTTGGGTGGTTGCGGATGGATTTTTGAGGTATTCTGAGAGAGGAATTATCAACTCAGCAGGTAAAATTTCGAGTTTTAGTAATGGTTGGAACGTTTCTCTGAAATTTCGTTTCCATTCTTTTCCGTGTGGTTCTGGTTTGTTTCCGTATTGCTTAAAGGTCTGTAAATGAGCGACTTCGTGTATATAAGTTACCAAAAAAGAATACGGATTCAGATTGGCATTTACCGTAATCTGATGACCTCTATCACGTCGGTAACAGTAATCTCCTAACTTGGATTGTCGAGGGCGAGTAATCTTGAATTTAAACTGATATTCCGCCCAAAGATTATAACAAAACTGGACGGTAGTTGCTGGAAAATATTGTTGAAAAATGGCTAAATCTTTGTTCATTTTTTGGGGTAATCAGTTATGACAAAGGTAGCAAAAAACGTTGATTTGGGAAATAAAAAATAGCCTGACTTTCAGACGAAAATCAGGCTATTTTAACTCCGCACTCGAAATTCAAAACTCCAAACTCAGAGGCTATCCAATCAACTCAATTGGTTCGTTGTGATCATTCAAAAATTTGAAATCCGAAATCCCAAATGATGTATCTTGAATCAGATTTACCCAAGTTTTGTACTTGAAAAACCACTTCATTCGTTTTGACGGAAATCCTTTTGAGAAGTACGCATACAAGAACGGATGCAGGATAATCGTTGGTTTTTTCTCGTTTTGCTTTTCTAAGATATGTTCCAAATGATGCTCAATCACATCCGAAATCGCAATACTTGCCGTGATTTTTCCAGTGCCTCCGCAGGCAGGGCAATTTTCTGCCGTTATGACGTTCATCTCTGGGCGTACTCGTTGGCGAGTAATTTGCATCAAACCAAATTTGGTCAAAGGCAAAATCGTATATTTTGAACGGTCAGTTCTCATCTCGTCCTTCATGATATCTTGGATAGCCTTTTTGTTCTCGGCTTTCTTCATATCAATAAAGTCAATGACGATAATCCCGCCCATATCTCGCAATCTCAACTGACGTGCTATCTCTTTGGCAGCCTCTCGATTTACGCTCAAAGCGGTAGCTTCTTGGTCTGCCTCACTATTAGATTTATTACCCGAATTGACATCAATCACGTGCAATGCTTCCGTATGTTCAACAATCAGATAACCGCCTTGTGGTAAACTTACCGAACGTCCAAACAACATTTTGAGTTGTTTCTCAAGCCCTAATTGTTCAAAAACCTTCACTTTACCTTGATGCAACTTGACAATTTTCTCTTTGTCAGGAGCAATATTCAAGACATAATTACGGGCTTCTTGGTACAATTCAGGCGTATCAACGATAACGCTATCAAAATCTTCGTTCAGTAAATCTCGCAACATTGACGTTGCCCGACTCATCTCTCCAATTATTTTCTCACGAGGTTTGGCGGTTTTCAACGCTGCCATTCCCGCATCCCATTTGGCAATTGATTCACGGAGGTCTTTATCCAATTCCTCCACTTCCTTGCCTTCGGCAACTGTCCTTACAATAACCCCAAAATTGGCAGGTTTAATCGAAGACATTAATCTTTGCAGACGTGTACGCTCCGTTTTTGCCGTGATTTTTTTCGAGATATTTACCCCATTCGAGAAAGGAACAAGAACCGTATAACGTCCTGCAATAGAAATATCGCACGACAAACGGGGTCCTTTTGTTGAAATAGGTTCTTTGACGACTTGCACTAAAACCAACGTATTTTTACTCAATACTTTGTCGATTTTATCGTGTTTATCAATCTCAGGCTCTAATTTGAAGTTATCTAACCGCCCAGATTTGATTCTTTCGGCGATTACCTCCTTCGTAAATTTGTTTAGGGAATTGACGTTCGGACCTAAGTCGTGATAATGGAGAAAAGCATCCTTTTCATAGCCAATATCAATAAACGCAGCGTTCAATCCCGTAACCATCTTCTTGACTGTTCCGAGATATATATCTCCAACAGAAAAGTGTGGTTCGGACTCCTCTAAGTGATACTCCACAATGCGTTTGTCTTGCAACAAAGCAATGCGATCACCTTTGGGAGTCGAATTGATAATTAATTCGTTACTCACAGGTGAATTAAGCATTTAGAAATGAAAGAATAAGAAGTTTGTCGATGTGAGTGTTGAGGTAAGTCGCTAATAATCAATTAATTATAGATATGTTCGAGCCTATTGAGAAAAAGAAAATTCGATTTCTGAATTAGGAAAATTATTCCTGAAAGATTAATGAAAAAAGATAAGAATTGATTTAAAGTTTTAATGTCGAACCTTAACTCCTAACCCCAATCTCTAACCCCTAAATAAATAATTAATGAAAAAAATTTGTCTATAATATTTTTCTTAGATTGACTTTTAAATGTGGGTGACAATTTTGGACTTGTTTAGAAGGAAGGATGAATAATTATATATTCAAAATTGGAAGATTAGATTTTTTGCTTAATACCTAATACCTACGACCTAATACCTATTTTAACCAAATGTCATATCCGATAATTACTTAAACAACTGATAATGAAATCATTAAGTAATTAAATTATTCTTTTAAGACAACAATCTCACAAAAACGACAAAAACAGGCAAACTCACAGATAGTGAATTTTGCCTGTTTTATATATAGGTTATCGGTTATTAGTTATTGGCTATTGGTTAAAAATATTTAACTAAAACCTATTCTCTAATCCCTAAAACCTAATATTATTTCTTCTTATGTCTGTTCTTTCTAAGACGCTTTTTTCTTTTGTGCGTTGAAATCTTGTGTCCTTTTCTTTTCTTTCCGCAAGGCATGATTCTAAAAGTTTTAAATGTTAAATAATTTATTTTATATTGGTGTTGAGTTTTAGTTTTTTGAAGGTTGATTCTCAGTTTTTGAAAAACTAATTCCCAATTACCCATTTCCTAATCCCCAAATTCAACCTTACTTAATCTTCGATAAAATTTCATTAGCGGCAGATTTTTCTTGAGGGTCGTTGCTTTTTTCAAGAACTTGCTCTAAAATTTTCTGTGCTTCTTCTTTTCTATCTAATTCTGCCAAACAATACCCCAAATTCAGTGCCGCCTTCATATTTGACGGATTATTTTTAAGAATTTGCTTGAATCTATCAACAGCTTTTCCAAATTGGTTCGACCGTATCGAGAGTATTCCTAAACTAAACAATGCAGGTTCATAATCTGGTTCCTTTGCAATCACATCTCGCAACATCAAAATTCCCTGCATGGGCGTTTGCGTTGCCGTGTAAGTCATTGCCATGTTGGTTTTTGC
>JAYUOX010000181.1:0-4615 GCA_043760595.1 Cytophagales bacterium | reverse complement strand
TTTTGGTAAGGTCATAATGGTTGGATTGTTGATTAGAGACAACATTTCAAATTTAACGATAAATTTTGTGGAATAATTCGTTGGGGTTGGAAAAAGGGAATTTTACCGTTTAATAAATGGGCTTGGTTGATTAAGTGCTTTTTGTTTTATTTGTAACAAAATTAAAAAATCTAATCATGATAAAACATCTATTATTCTGTCTAATTACTACATTCTCGTGCCAATTGGCAATTTCTCAAAGTATTTCGTCAAACTCTCCTCTATGTACGGACAATTTGCCTACCTTAGAACTCAAAGCCTCGGGTGGGAGTACCTACGCATGGAGTGGTCCCAACAGTTTTACTTCCAATCAACAAAACCCAACGATTAGCAAAGCAACTGCCTCAAATGCAGGAACTTATACTTGTGTGGTGGACGGGAAGACGAGTTTGACTGTTGGGGTGAAGGTGGGGAAATTTCCTTACACTTGGTATATATCTAATTACGTTGATAATGCTTCTTTGAGAATTTATACTTACATCAATGAAAATAATTATTTCAACAGTGAATTATTCTCATACAGTTGGAAAGGTCCCAATGGGTTTACGAGTAGTAAATATGATAACACCATTACTGGAATTGACAAAAATTCGCAAGGTATCTATGCTCTGGATGTAAAAGATGAGTTTGGATGTAATAGTGCTACAAGTACGAGGATACAATTTGCCAATCCCGAATGTCCTTTCAATCCTTATGTAATAGTTAAATCAGCAACATCATCAGTCAAATTATCTGGTACAGCAAATAGTCCTTATCTTATAAATGCTTGTGAAGGCTCTAACTTGACAGTGAATACCGATACAACAGGTTGGGGAAGAACAATCATTCAATGGTATAAAGACGGCAAAATAATTCCAAATTCTAATGGTCTAACTCTGGATATTAATAGTGAAGGAATCTATTATATGATTTTAGTAAAAGGGAACTGTTCTTACAATAGTTACAAAATACAAGTAAAATACAATGCTCCCGTGCCCTACATAAGTGCCTATGATAATAATAAAAGTGGAAGCAGTATTTGTAAAGAAGGAGGTTATACTAATCTTTATGCGAGTAATTCTAACAGTTACTTTGTAGATAATGACAGTTATCAGTGGTACAAAGACGGGAGAGCATTGGCAAATAAAACCAGAAGTTTACAAGCAAGCGAAGAGGGTATTTATCAGATAAAAATTAAAGCAGGTCAATGTGAGGGCTTATCAAACCCATTTGTCGTAAAGAAAGTCGATAAAATAACAAGTATTCTCTCTTATAACAATGAATCAAATGCACCTAAAATACTTAGACTTTGTAGTAATAATTTAAGCTATGTAAGTATTAAAGCAGGTGGAGATGGTTCAAACATATTATACAAAAATGGACAAATTTTTACAAGTTTTTCTGGGAGTGGTACTTATGACATCACTCAACAGCCAGGGATTTATGTCTTACAGACAACTCAAGGAACTTGCATAACCAAAGATACTTTAAAATTGGAGTATGGTAAAACAACTAACTTACCAGTAATATCTTTTAATTATGCTTCAACTTGTAGCCGACCAATTCAATCGTATCATTATCTGGGTTTTTCAAGTAACTTATCAAGTACAAATTTAAGATGGGAAAAAGATGGGAATACCTACACAACAGGATCAAGCTATATTTATCCAGATATTAGCGGGGTATATCAAGCAAAATATAATGATCCTTCAACAAATTGTGTTGGGGAGTCTGAAAAAGTTAAAGTAACAGTGACACCTAATTCGGAAAGAAAAATTTTCAAAATTGTAGGCTCAAAGAAAATACAGTTATGCAAAAACATAAAAGCTTTTACCACTATTCAGTTGGATATTCAGTTGGGTGGAAACAATGCTAATGCTATTTGGAAAAAAGACGGAAAGATAATTTCTATTGGGAATAATCAAATTATTGTTTCAGAAGCAGGAAAATATTGGTACGAATATAACGCTGGGCAATGTATTCTCTATTCAGACACCGCAGAAGTAACATTGGTAGAATTACCAAAAATTACACTAAGTCAAACCTGTGATAAGAATAATACAGTTAGATTAGTTACTGGTGGAGTTAGCGGAGCTAAATATAATTGGTACAAAGATGGCAAGGTTTTGAGTAGTATAAAAGATACCGTTTTTACTACTAACCAAGGAGGCAAATTTGTTGTAGAAGCATTTAGCAATGTTTGTTACAATACATCAAACGAAGTTAATGTTGGAGTTTCTATTCCTGAAATTACCAATATCTGTAACGGAGATTCACTGAAATTAAAAGCCATTAGTGATGCTTCAAATACTTACAGTTGGACAGGACCTAATAATTTTAAAAGTAACTTACAAAATCCAGTAGTTGCAAAAACAAACAAAAGCATTCAAGGACTCTACAAACTATCCGCAACCGACAAAGCAGGCTGCACTTTTACCGCCCAAACACAAGTAAGTGTCAATGATTATCCAGCCTTCACACTTCCCAAAACCATTACTGCATGTGCAGGTTCAGACTTTGTGTTTAATCAGTTAGTCTCCAAACCACTGACAGATTCTACTGAAACGGTTAATAGTTATTATTTTACGGCTTCTAATAAAAATACTTACTATGGAGGTTTTTATTTAAAAAATGTATCATCTCAAAATGCGGGTATTTATAACGCAACTGTTACTGGGTTTGGAGGTTGTATAGTAAAAACAACTATGGAATTAATAGTTGACGCTTCAAATGCTTGTAAAAGTATCTCAATAAGTAATTATTCTGAAAAAAGCATTTGTGCCGAACAAACCATTGAAATACCATTCAAAACTACGGGTATTTTCAAAACTGGAACTAATTTTAGAGCTTATTATGAAGAAGGATACTATACACCCGATGATCGATATAAAACCCGAAAAGTGGTTTTAGGTACTGGAACGAAAAGTCCAATTAAAGCCAGTGGATTAAAAAGTGGCAGAAGTTATGAAATAAAAGTAGAATCAGAAGATGGCATTGCATCAGTAGGAAATCAATATGTTTATACAAATTATGTGGGTTATAATTACATTACTGATAAAAGTGGAGATAGTCTAAGTTCGGGGTGTACTTCTTTACCTCTGTCATTGGGTTATGGCAATACATACGGAAATCAGCAATGGTTTTTAAATGGTGATACTTTAAAAAAAGAAACTACAAGAAATGTAATTGCCACAAAATCAGGTAAATATACATTTGTAGGGATAGAATCATCGGGCTGTCAGGCTTCATTTAGTATAGATGTAGTCATTGGAAAATTAGATAAGCCACAGATTTATAACAATTATATTAATGAACTGAGTTGCTTTAACGAATCAGTTTATTTAAGTGTCATAGAATATCCAAACACCAAATACACATGGAAAAGAGATGGGATTTTACAAACTGAAAAGACCTCATTTATCAATGCCACAACAACGGGTAAATATACCGTAGAAATCTCGAAAGAAACCTGTAAGGCAACTTCTGATACAATAGTAGTAAAACAAAAATCTGATAAAATCTTTAATTTGAGTGCTGGGACGTATCAGAATTACGACAATAATAAAGAGTTGAAAACCTATATTTATACCAATGGTTTAGGCAATTCCATCTATAAATATCAATTGTTTAAAGACAATCAATTATTTACAGAAGGAAAACAAAATCAAATCATTATCAAAGATGCTGGTCAATATTTCTTTAAAGTAAGTAAAGGAGACTGCGAGGCAATTTCTAATGTGGTAGATTATAAAGGCATCAATGAAACAATAAATATTTCTGAAAAAAGGAATTTATACCTCAGTGGAAGTTATGACTATTTAATCAATACCGTACAATTATGTGATACCAATACTGTGCGAGCATTCTACGGCTATCCTTATGGAATTGAGTCGAATACTGTTGTGAATCGTAAACTTACGGCTTACAGAGATGATAAACCTCTGCCTTCATACAAAGATGGGGCAGATATCTATCCATCTTTAAGACCTAATTCAAATGATTATGATAGCTTCTACTTATATTTTAGAGGAGCAGGAACATACTATGTCACAGAAGAAGTTACTTTGAAAGATAGTACTAAACTGAAATTTAGGCATGGCGATATGACTGTTCAGGTAAGTTCTTTAATTAATTTAGGCTCAAAAACTCCTCAAAATATTTTCTCATGTGCAGACTCAACACTTTTGTATGGCAATACTTACACACAAAATCAGCGTCCTATTGGATATATTTGGAAGAAAGATGGCATTGTGATAAAGAAAATAGCCAACCCAAATGAATCATCGTCTTTAATTGTAAAACAGGCAGGAACCTATGTTTTAGAAACTACTTATAAAGGTGGCTGTGTGGCAAATGCAACGCCTTTGAAAGTTCAAATTAATAAAATGGATATTATTGTAACAGATGTACCAAGTCTTGAAATATGTGATGGATCAAGCGTGGTTTTATATTCTTATATCTACGGGTTGCCTTTCTCTTATTCTGATTCAGCTAAAATTGATACTACCAAGATATTCTACCAATTATTAAAAGATGAAAAAGAGCAAAGTAAAGGCTTTGTATTTTCTGGTTATCAAGGTAGTGCTTATATACCATT
>JAYUOX010000180.1:0-4625 GCA_043760595.1 Cytophagales bacterium | reverse complement strand
GCTATTTTATTATTCATAAATTTTCAACAAGTTTTCAGCATAAAAGTTCATATCTTTGAGAACTTTAAATACTAAAAATAATCACCATGAAACGTTTTCATATCCTACTTTTGAGCATCACCTTTTTGTACGCCTGTGAGCCTAAAAAGCAAAAACAAACTGAAAATTCTGAGTCAAAACTTCCACCAATATCAATTCCGTATCATTTAGAAATGGAAGGAGAAAGGTATGATTTACCCAAACAACTCAAAGAAATATCTGGACTTTCTTATTACAAAAACAATCAATTAGCCTGTGTGAATGATGAGGACGGGAAGGTTTTTATTTATGATTTAACAAAAAAAGAAATCATTGAGAAGATTCCTTTTGGTAAAGAGGGTGATTATGAAGGGATAGAAGTCGTTGATAATGAGGTATTTATCTTAAAAAGTAATGGTAAAATTAACAGCTTCAAAATCGGAGAAGCCTATGAACGCACCATTGATTGTTCCGACCCCGACGTGATTGAATACGAAGGACTCGGCTATGACCCAAAGAATAAACGACTCCTTTTGGCAGCCAAAGAAAGGGTAGAAGACAAGGACGATAAAAAGATGATTTATGCCTACGATTTTGACAGAAAGGTCTTGTTTAAGAATATCGCCATTCCGCAAGAACAAATAACCGATGAAGCCAATGGAAAGAATTTCAGACCGTCAGGAATTGCCGTAAATCCATTGACTGGACAAATATTTATTCTTGCATCAAGCGGAAAGAAATTATTAATCTTAGCTGCCGATGGACAAAAAGAAGCCTTGATTTCATTGAACCCAAAGATTTTTGAACAGCCCGAAGGCATCTGTTTTTCACCCGAAGGTACGCTGTACATCGCCTCAGAAGGTAAAAATGGCAATGGGTATATTTTGGGCTATGAGATAAGTAAATAATTCATGTTACGCACTCTCTCTTCAACGAGTTAAAACCCATTGTTAGGATATAGACCGTCCCGATGGGACTTATTTATCGGAAATAATCCCAGAGGGATGACCGATATCCTAACAACGGATTTCAATCCGTTGAATAAAACAGAGTTTTGCGTAACATGAGTAAATAATTACATTTCATCAAACCGTTTCTTGCCTTTTACAAAATACTGCCAGACGATATTGTGCTTGAATATTTGCCCTAAATCATCCCGTCTGATTAATTTCTGACGCTTTTGGTGCCATGTATAAAAATGAATATAAAAATTAAAATGGGCTCTAACAACCGCCCAACAGTCTTCCCAAGAATCAAAAAACAAGAATTTCACGCCCGCAATACCATCCAAAATTAATCTTGTGGAGAGTGTCCTGTAAAGTCCTTTGTCGGGGTGATTTTTATACAACATCACTAATCCATTTCTAAAATTCAAAAAGGTTTTATAGGGATTAGTTTTAGGTAAAGTTCCACCGCCTACATGACAAACTTCGGATGCTCCGCACGCAAATACCTGATAACCAGCGTGTTTCATTCGCCAACACAAGTCTATTTCTTCCATGTGAGCAAAAAAATCACCGTCAAAACCTCCTACTTCATGAAAGACGTTTGCTCTTACGAACATACACGCACCCGTTGCCCAAAAGACCTCCACGTTATCATCATATTGCCCTAAATCTTCTTCCAAATCTTGAAAAACTCGTCCTCGACAAAAAGGATAGCCTAATCGGTCAATGTACCCGCCCGCTGCTCCTGCGTATTCAAAATAAGTTTTTTCGTGAAAGGCTTTGATTTTGGGTTGGCAAGCGGCAATATTGGCATTAGATTCCATTAAATCAACAACTGGTTCTATCCAATTTTCAGTAACTTCAACGTCAGAATTTAAGAGAATATAATATCGATATTTGTCTTTGATGTATTCCAGGGCTTCGTTATAACCTTGGGCAAAGCCATGATTTTCAAAGAGTTGGATGATTTTTATGGAAGGGAAATCTTTTTTCAGAATAACAATCGAATCGTCATTAGAGGCATTATCAGCTACATAAATATCAGCATTTTGAGAATGATTAATTACAGAAGGCAAGAAATCAGTCAAATAGTTTTGACCATTATAATTTAAAATAACTACTGCGGTTTTGTTCATATTATTAAATTAGCTTTGAGCAATAAGCGGTTAGCTATGAGTCTGAAAATTACGTGATTAGATAATTAATTTTGTTGGTTATTTTGCTTTACAAAGATAATTTGATTTTTCCGAAAACTAAACATTAGCCTTAGCTTTCGCTTTATTTGTAGATTTTGAGTAAATTAGCCTTTCGCATTTAGGTATGAGTGATGAGTGATGAGTGATGAGGTGAAGAAAATGGATAAGAAAACATTTTGTATAATATTTATTTTTACTTCGTCATTTATATATCATTGTTGTTACCTCATACCTCATACCTCATAATTCATCACTCAAATCAGATGCCAGAAAATTCTATTTTTAGACGTAAATCTATTTCTAATGTTTTGAAACAAGCGGAAGACTCCCACGGCGAGTCTGGGCTAAGTAAAATATTGGGAGTCAGGGACTTGACATCATTCGGAATCGCCGCCATCATTGGGGCGGGAATTTTTAGTACCATCGGCAGAGCCAGTTTTGACGGCGGTCCTGCCGTTACGATGCTCTTCCTTTTCGTATCAATCGCCTGTGTTTTCACCGCCCTTTGTTATGCACAATTTGCCTCAATGGTACCCGTTTCGGGGAGTGCCTATACGTATGGATATGTATCATTTGGGGAGATTTTTGCCTGGGTAATTGGTTGGGCTTTAATCCTTGAATATGCCGTTTCTAATATGGTAGTGGCAATTTCATGGTCAGAATACTTCGTTTCGATGCTTAGGGGATTCGGTATTAATTTTCCAGATTTTCTTACTTTCGATTATGGCACAGCCCACAAAGCATTTTTATTAAGTCAAACCGAGAAACTAGTCGGTGGCGATATTGCGGCGGCTCAGGCTTACATGAACGCTCCTGTCATTGGTGGCATCCATTTCTTGATTGATTTGCCAGCGGGTGTGATTACGATGTTGGTAACCGCCTTGGTGTATGTAGGCATAAAAGAATCTCGAAATGTGAGTAACTTCTTGGTAGTGTTGAAGTTAGCCGTAATTTTATTGGTAATCTGCGTAGGTGCATTTTATGTTAAACCTGAAAACTGGACACCCTTTGCCCCCAACGGTTCAAAGGGTGTTTTGAAGGGCGTTGCCTTAGTATTCTTCGCTTTTATTGGCTTTGATTCCATTTCTACAATGGCTGAAGAATGCAAAAATCCCCAACGAGATTTGCCCCGTGCCATGATTTATTGCTTAATAATTTGTGCAGTTTTATATGTGATGATTACACTGGTTTTGACAGGAATGGTTAATTATACAGAACTCAAAGTGGATGATCCTTTGGCGTATGTTTTCCAAAAAGTGGGTCTGGACTTTGTGGCGGGCGTTATTTCGGTTTCGGCGGTAGTTGCCATTACGAGTGCTTTGTTGGTTTATCAGATGGGGCAGCCCCGAATCTGGATGTCCATGAGCCGTGATGGATTACTTTGGAAACGATTTTCTAAGATTCATCCAAAATTCAAGACACCAAGTTTCTCAACCATCGTAACTGGATTTTTGGTAGCAATCCCATCCATGTTTTTGGATATGGGCTTTGTGGCAGATTTAACCAGCGTAGGAACTTTCTTTGCGTTCATTGTGGTTTGTGGGGGTGTTTTGTACTTAGATTATAAAGGAATGTCCAAGGATGCCAAATTTAAAATCCCTTATTTGAATGGGCAGTATTTAGTGGGTAGTTTACTCGTTGTTGCCCTTGGATATGCAATCTATAGCAATGGATTTATTTCAGAAATAAGACTAAAACCCCTTTTAACGGTGTTTTGGTTAGTTTGGGCAATCTTATCTGTATTGGCTTACCTGCATAAATTTTCTATTTTGCCAGTCTTAGGCATCTTAACGAATCTGTATTTAATGACCGAGTTAGGCGTTTTGAACTGGGCGATTTTCCTGATTTGGTTAGCGATTGGCTTAGTGATTTATTTCTCGTATGGGTATAAACACAGTAAGCTGGCGAATTAAGAAATTAGATTATTTTTGTGGATTTGTTGAAAGTTAAGTGGTAAATACAATTTAAACGATACTTTATTTTGTCATAAATTACTGACTTTCAATCAATTAAACTCCGTACATCGAAAATCGAACAACTACTCATAACCCCAATTAAAATGTACCAAAAACCATCACAAGCATTTATTATGGCTTCATGGGTTGCCTTAGCGGCAGGCATGGCTGGCTTTCTTATCGGGCTTTTTCGCTCAGAGATGTTACTCAACGAAAAAGGCTATTATTTCACCATCCTCATGTACGGACTTTTTTCGGTAGTTTCCGTTCAAAAAAGCGTAAGAGACCGTTTGGAAGGCATTGCCGTAACGGATATTTACTACGGACTTTGTTGGATTTCAACGATTTTAGCCATTTTATTATTGGCAATTGGGCTTTGGAATGCCACGCTTTTACCAAGCGAAAAAGGGTTTTATGCCTTTGCCTTTTTGTTGTCTCTTTTTGGAGCAATTACCGTTCAGAAAAATACTCGTGATGCCTTGGTTGTAGAGAAGAAAAATTAGGAAAGA
>JAYUOX010000179.1:0-4628 GCA_043760595.1 Cytophagales bacterium | reverse complement strand
TGATTCAGATTAAATCTTCGAGTCTTCCATTCTTGACCTTTGGCGATTCTGATAATATCAGAGTGGGCGAATGGGTACTGGCAGTGGGTAATCCTTTTAATTTGGAATCAACGGTTACGGCGGGGATTATTTCGGCAAAAGGTCGTCAAAACATCATTGACCGTGGCGACAAAGACGTGAATCCATTAGAATCATTTATCCAAACAGATGCGGCAGTAAATCCAGGAAATTCAGGAGGAGCATTAGTAAACCTAAAAGGGGAATTAATCGGAATAAATACAGCTATTTACAGTCGTACAGGTCAATTTGCGGGATATTCGTTTGCCGTACCCGTGGGAATTGTCAAAAAAGTTGCCGCAGATTTAATCAAATATGGCAACGTACAACGTGGATTTTTGGGCGTAAGTATTCAAGAAGTAAATAGCAAATTGGTTGAAGAAAAAGACCTGAAAGTAAACGATGGTGTGTATGTAGGAGGTTTGCCCGCTGGCAGTACCGCCAAAGAAGCAGGGATAAAAGTCAATGACGTTATCGTCAAAATTGACGGCGTTTCGACTGCTTCTCAGTCAAAATTGATGGAATTAGTAGGTCGCAAACGTCCAGGCGAAACCGTTGTGGTAACTGTTAATCGTGACGGTGCTATCAAGGATTTTAATGTAGTTTTGAAAAACAAAGACGGTAATACCAATATTGTGAAAGGCGAAACATCAACAGCCATAAGTAGTGAATATTTGGGAGCAAAATTGGCAAATCTGACCGAAAACGATAAAGCAAAATATAAAATCCAAAGTGGTGTGAAACTCGTAGAAGTAGATCCAAATGGACGCTTGGGCTCACAAGGATTTGACAAAGGGTTTGTTATCACTAAGATTGATGAAAAACCAGTGAGTGATGTCAAAGAAGTTGCCGAAATGTTCGCCAATCGTAGAGGCAGAGTAAAATTGGAAGGAATTGATGTGGATGGTACTCGTGTGATTATGGTTCTTTGATTAAATGAATAGTTTTGAATACAAGACCTCTCAAATCAGATTTGAGAGGTTTTTTTGTTTAGAACCAAAAATCTTTATAACAAAATAAAGGAAAATTGTATTATTTTAATAATGTCGGTTATCAGACAAATAAAATAAATGTAAATAATTATATTCGTTAAAATATCTATATGTATATCTGATTTTAAATGTAATAGTCTGAAAATCAATACGTTATTCTTTATTTTATAGCTAAAAATATTTTTGAATCACACCTTTTAAAAACTGATAACACAGAAATAACATATTTTTCATCGTTTTTTTATTACTTTGTATTATCATTACAGATGAACTAAAATAGCATAAAACCGTTATTAAGTTACAATCAAATGGTTACATTCAGAAACAAAATTCGTTTAAAGAATACTTCTCAGTAAATTCCAAAACATTTTAAATTTATGAACTATCAAATTCAAGAAGGCAACGGCTATAAATACATTGACGAAGGTGAAGGCGAAATCCTTTTACTTTTGCACGGTCTTTTTGGAGCATTGAGTAACTGGGAGGGTGTTATTGAGGGCTTCAAAAGTAAATATAGGGTCATTATTCCGATGATGCCCATTTATGATATGCCCATTTTGAAGGCAGGCTGTGAAGGACTCTGCGAATTTATCGAAGGTTTTGTGGATTGGAAAGGCTTTGATGAATTAACGTTATTGGGCAATTCGTTAGGCGGACACGTGTCGTTGATTTATACCCTAAAAAATCCAGAGAAAGTAAAAAGATTAGTCCTTACGGGTAGTTCAGGGCTTTTTGAAGACGGTATGGGTGGTTCATATCCCAAAAGGGGTAATTATCCCTACATCAAAGAGCGGGTCGAATATACTTTCTATGACCCAAAAGTTGCCACAAAAGAATTGGTAGATGAGGTCTTTGAGACAACCAATACCGCCTCAAAAGTTATCAGAATTATCTCGATTGCAAAGTCTGCCCAGCGAAACAATATGTCAAAAGAGGTTGTACACATCAAAGCCCCTACGCTACTGGTTTGGGGATTGAACGACACTATTACTCCTCCACAGGTTGGGCATGAATTTAATCGTTTAATCGAAAATTCTGAATTACATTTCATCGACAAATGCTGCCATGCACCCATGATGGAATGCCCCGAAAGATTTAACGAAATCTTGGGAGGATGGCTCGAAAAAACGCCAATTCTCACAGCTGAGTTAGTTTAGAAATAAATTTGGAAATTGACTAAAAATAAGTAATTTAGTATAAAAATCATCACATTCACCACAACAGTATGCTCGCAAAAGACTTTATTAATCCTATGTTGCCTGTCTTGAAATCAACCGATACTGTCGGTGAAGTGATGGATTGGATGGAAGAGTATCGAATAGGACAACTTCCGCTTGTGAATGAGACAGAATATCGAGGATTAATCAGTCAGGATATTTTGATAGATGCTGACGAAGACTTGCCGATGTTAGCTCTTCAACCAGACTTTGGACACGTTTTTGTTTTAGAAAATCAGCACCTGTTTGAGGTATTATCAACGACCCAAAAGCACGATTTACAGGCAGTTGCGGTCTTGGATGAGACCCAGAAATTTACGGGGACAATCAGTGTGAATGAACTATTAAATCAATTTTCCAAAAACTTAGGAACGCAAGAGTTAGGAGCAGTCTTAGAAATTGAAGTAGAAAATAGAAGTTACTCATTGGCTGAAATTAGTAGGTTGATAGAGTCTAATGATACTAAAATTATTAGTTCATATTATACAAGTGGCTCATTGTCAGATGATACCAAAAATATTTTGACCTTAAAGTTAAACCGTCAGGACATTACTCCCGTTGTGGCAACCCTCCAACGTTACGACTATGATATTGTGGGTGCATACAATTCAAATCCCATCGAAGCCCCCGACCGTGAGCGTTATGATATGCTCATGAAGTATTTGGAAATGTAGTTTTTGTTAGCGTCAATTATTTTAGGGAGTTGATTTTAAATTTGAAATCTACCTTAAAAAAAACCTTACAATCCAAAGAACAAATGAGCATTAAACGAAGTTTGTTCCGCTACTTTCGCCACAGATATACCTTTGAATTCCGCCACCGTTGCCGCTATAAAAGGCAAAAACTTAGGCTCATTTCTACGTTCTTGATATTTGGTCAATTGATGTTTCGGAACATTCTTGGGAAGCATAAAAGGGGCATCCGTTTCAATCATTAAGCGGTCTAAGGGCGTGTATTTCACGACTTCTTTCAAAAAATCAAAACGTCTTTCATCGCTGATTGCTCCTGTGAAACCGAGGTAAAACCCTTTGTCGAGATACGTTTTGGCTTCTTGCAAAGTTCCCGTAAAACAATGAACAACACCTTTTGGGAGTTTGGATAAATAATCATCCGTAATAGCATTAAAACGCTCAAAAGCGGCTCTCTCATGTAGGAAAAGCGGTTTTTGCGTTTCGATGGCGAGTTCTAATTGAGCTGCATAACATTTTTCTTGGACGGGTCTGGGCGAAAAATCACGGTCAAAATCTAAGCCACATTCTCCCACCGAAACTACGTGCGATTGTTTTAATAATGCCCTCAATGTAGGAATACTTTGAGCATCAAAACTCTTGGCATCGTGCGGATGAATGCCCGCCGTAGCGTACAAAACGTTAGGATATTTCTTTGCCAAAAGGGCAGATTGTTCACTATTACGGATACTCGTACCCGTCAAAATCATCTTCGTAACCTCCGCCTCAATCGCATTTTGGATGATTGATTCCGTGTCGTTTTGGAATTGTTTGTTGGTTAGGTTGATGCCTATGTCTGTGTTCATCCTGATTAGATTATTTCTTTCTGATATTCAACTTGTGGCTCTTGCAATAAGAATAATTCAAGCTCTTTTTTGTCATTGAAACCTTGTAGTTTATTCCTGTAAGACGAAGCTATTTTAGCACTCTCAATTTCTAATTTTCTTTCAATACTTATTTTTAAAAAGTCTTCTTCTTGGTCTATTCCTAAAAATCTCCTGTTGGCTAAATTTGCTGCAATTCCTGTGGTGCTACTGCCCGTAAAAGGGTCAAGAATCCAAGCATTGGGCTTTGTTGAAGCTAAAATCAAGCGAGTCAAAACTGATAATGGTTTTTGGGTTGGATGTTTTCCACATGATTTTTCCCACGGAGCGATGGCGGGTAATTTCCAAACATCTTTCATCTGTTTATCTCCATTCAGTTGCTTCATTAGTTCGTAATTGAAGTAATGAGGCACTTTGGCACTTTTTCGAGCCCAAATAATTTGTTCAGTTGAATGGGTAAAAAATCGGCAAGAGAAATTTGGAGGTGGATTGTTTTTCTCCCAAGTAACGACATTTAGAATTCTAAAATCTAATTCTGTTAAGATTTGCCCAATAGAAAAAATGTTGTGGTAGGTACCACTTATCCAAATGGTAGCGTTGTCTTTCATCTTATCTCGGACTAACTTTAACCAATCCCGATTGAAACTATTGATGAAATCAAATCCTTCTGATTTGCCCCAATTGCCTTTGTTTATAGAATAAAAAAAATTAACAGAATCACACTTATTGTGGGTTGTATAGCATTTTTTTATCTATTTCTTTGAATAATTATAAAATGATATGGATACTTCTTTTGAACGCTCAGAAAAT
>JAYUOX010000178.1:0-13768 GCA_043760595.1 Cytophagales bacterium | reverse complement strand
ACGCAATGGCAGCCTAAAAGTTATCCACATATCCACACAATTAACAAAAGAAAAAAAGAAGCAAAAAAAGAAAAATTACAACAACTAATAGTTTCGTTTTAATAAATAACTGTTTTAACTAAGGGGTACATTTTAAATGTTCGTCGTAGGGGCGGCTCATTTAGGAGGTAAAAATGGATTAATCAATCTTTTGAAACAAAAAGGATATACTGTTAGACCCGTTCCATTAGATTTAAAAAAGCGAAAATGAGGGTCACCACGGAAAAGAAGAGAAAACTATCAACTGAAGAACAAGAAAAAATATTGAACATAATTAGAAAATCAGCGGAGCGTTATAAAGAAACCAATCGTATTCTCAATATAATTTTACCCGATTTCCCAGAAGATAAACACAAATGAAAACACAAAAAACAGCCCTAATCCTCCTATCAATCTTCGTCCTCTCAGGCGTGGCTTTTTACTTTAAATCTTGTCAAAAGCCTACTGAAACACCCGCAGAAGACGTTTCTCTGATTCCTTCGCCTGATTTTAAAGCTGATTCTGCCTACGCTTATGTGAAAGCACAGGTTGATTTTGGTCCACGAGTTCCCAATACAAAAGCACATAAAGATTGTGGGAATTATCTCATTGCAAAATTGAAGCAATTTGGTTGTGAAGTTATCTCGCAGGACTTTGTAGCAACGAAATATGATGGCACAAAAATGAACGCCCGCAACATCATCGGAAGCATTAATCCAAAGGCTGAAAAACGTATTTTATTAGCCGCTCATTGGGACACCCGCTGGATAGCCGACAAAGACCCAAAAGACCCAAAATCAACCTTCGATGGAGCTAATGACGGTGGGAGTGGCGTGGGCGTTCTGTTGGAATTGGCTCGTTCTATTCAACAGGCTTCTCAAAAGCTAAATGTGGGTATTGACATCATTTTTTTTGATGCAGAAGAATTTGGCGAACCCGAAGGTTATAAAGGTAAAACTGGAGAAAACTCATGGTGTTTGGGTTCGCAATATTGGGCGGCAAACAAACACAAAGAGGGTTACACAGCCTACTACGGCATTTTGTTAGACATGGTCGGGGCAAAGGGAGCAGTCTTTCCATACGAAGGTGGTTCAATGCAATATGCCCCGATGATTGTTAGAAATGTTTGGGATATTGCCCACCGTTTGGGTTACGATACCCTATTTTTGGATACGCAAGCTGGAGGTCTAATTGATGACCACGTAGCAGTCAATGACGTAGCCAAAATTCAAATGATTGATATTATCGAACTCCATCCCAACGACCCAAAAACCTTTGGATATTATCATCACACAAAGGCTGATAACATGAGCATTATCGATAAAAATGCCCTCAAAGCGGTTGGACAGACGGTTTTATCAGTTTTGTATCAGGAATAAACCCTATTTTTTTGTAACAATCCACCATGCTTTTTAGTAATTCTTCTAAAATACTTTTCAATCAAATCGTCTCCGAGATTACTGTCGTTTATGAAGAAAACGAAGCGAAAAGCATTGTGTGTTTATTATTAGAACATTACTTAAATCTCTCAAAAACGGATATTTTATTAGATAAAAATATTGAGCAAGTATTTGATTTTCAAAAGATTACCAATAGACTAAGAGTTCATGAACCCGTCCAGTACATCATCGGAGAAACGGAATTTTATGGAAGAAAATTTAAGGTAACGCCCGATACCTTAATCCCAAGACCTGAAACTGAGGAACTTGTACAATTAGTATTAAAAGAAGCCCCCCCCGCCCCCGAAGGGGGAACTTTGGAAAATGATATATTGAAAGTTCCCCCTTCGGGGGCGGAGGGGGCTATTATTCTTGACATCGGTACTGGTTCTGGTTGTATCGCTATTTCGTTAGCTTGTGAACTACCAAATTCTCAAGTTTATGCCTACGATATTTCAGAAAATGCCCTAAAAGTAGCAAAAGAGAATGCTAAAATAAACAAAGCAAAAGTAATTTTTGAAAATATAAATATTCTCAAACCGTTCACCATTCACCATTCACCGTTCACCGTGATAGTCAGCAACCCCCCCTACGTAATGAATGCTGAAAAGTTGGAAATGGAGCAAAATGTCTTGGATTATGAACCTCATTTGGCACTTTTTGTGGAAGATTCTGAGCCATTAATTTTTTATAAAGCCATTGCGAAATTTGCGTTTAATAATCTAATCGACAAGGGTTTATGCATCGTAGAAATCAATCAAGCCCTCGGGCTGGAAACGGCTGAATTATTCTGGAATCAAGGATTTCAGTATGTGGAAGTGGTGAAGGATATGTTTGGCAAGGATAGAATGGTGAAGGCGATAAAATAGAGGTCAGAGAATAGAGATTAGAGAATAAATGGTATCCGTTGATAAATACAAAAGCCGTAAAATTGTTAGTTTTACGGCTTTTGTATTTATCAATCATCTAATCTCTAAAATCTTTTCTCTAATCTCTAAATCTAATACGCCCGAATCTCAACGCCCTTCATAAAATTCACAAAGGCAGTATTTACTACTTTATTCCCGCCTGGGGTTGGATAATTTCCTGTAAAATACCAATCTCCTGTATCATTCGGACAGGCTTTGTTCAAGTTTTCGACAGTCTGATAAATAATGGCTAATTCTGCCTTTAGGTTTTTAGGTTTTACGATGTCTGCAATTTTTTCTGAAATTTCTTCTACCGTAAATGGCTCGTAGATGGCTTTCACGTAGTTTTCTTGGGTGGCAGTTCCCATTTCGATAGCCGCCAAACAACGTCCCAAGGTATCTTCCAAAACCTCATCCATATTGCGTTCTAATAACAATTGATAAGCCGCACGGAACGCCACAAACTCTTTCATTCTGGACATATCAATTCCGTAACAATCGGGATAACGAATCTGTGGAGCAGACGACACAATGATGATTTTTTTAGGACCTAATTTATCCAAAAGACTCACAATAGAACGTTCCAGAGTTGTTCCTCTGACGATAGAATCATCAATCAAAACTACGTTATCAATGCCTTTTTTGATGACTTCAAAAGTGGTGTCATACACGTGGGCAACCATATCATTACGATCTGCATCGTTGGTGATGAAGGTACGGAGTTTTACATCTTTTGAAATTAATTTTTCGACTCTCGGACGGAAAGTCAATAAATCGTCAAGGTCTTTTTCAAATAAAATTCCTTCCAAAATCGCTTTTTTACGTTCTTTGGCAAGATAATCTTCCAAACCTTCAATCATACCCAAAAAGGCAGTTTCGGCAGTGTTTGGAATATACGAAAATACGGTATTTTTTAGGTCATAATCGACCTCTTGAAGCACTTGCGGAATGGCTAAACGTCCTAATTGCTTGCGTTCGGCGTAAATATCTGGGTCGGATGCCCTTGAAAAATAGATGCGTTCAAAACTACATGAACTTCTTTCGATGGGTTCGATAAATTGCTTTTCGGCATAATTCCCTTTTTTATCCACTATCAAAGCGTGTCCAGGTTTTATCTCCTTTATTTCATCGTAATTACAATTGAAACTGGTTTTGATGGCTTGTTTTTCGGAAGCTACCACTACGACCTCATCATCGGCATAATAGAACGCAGGTCTGATACCTGCGGGGTCTCTTGCCACGAATGAAGCACCATGTCCTGTGAGTCCAGCCATTGCATATCCACCGTCAAAATCACGGCAAGAACGTTGCAGAACTCGTTGTAAATCAATGTTTTCCTCAATAATATCCGATAATTCTGGGTTCTGATATTCGCTTCTGAAATATTCAAATTGGCGTTGGTTTTCTTCGTCCAAAAAGTGTCCGATTTTTTCCATTACTGTTACGGTATCTACTTTTTCTTTGGGATGTTGCCCGAGCGAAACCAACTTATCAAAGAGTTCATCGACATTGGTCATGTTGAAATTTCCTGCCATTACTAAGTTTCGACTTCGCCAGTTGGACTGTCTGAGCATCGGGTGGCAATTTTCGATTTCGTTCTGTCCGTGCGTACCGTAGCGAAGGTGTCCCAACAAAACTTCACCCGAAAAAGCGATGTTTTCCTGAATCCAGTGAGCATCTTTTTGCTTGTCTTTGTGTCCCTTGAAGGCTTTTTGAAATTTTTTGTGAATTTTTCTGAAAATATCAGGCACGGCATTTTGTTCGATGGAACGGTAGCGACTGATGTAGCGATGCCCTGCGGGAACATCGATTTTGATGTTGGCAACACCCGCTCCGTCTTGCCCTCGGTTTACTTGTTTTTCCATCATCAAATACAACTTATTTAAGCCATAAAGGGGCGTGTTGTATTTATTAATGTAATACTGGTAATCCTTCCGAAGACGGATAAGTGCAATGCCGCACTCGTGTTTTATTGCGTCAGACATGACCTTTACTTTGTGATTTGGAATGAAATAACCTTGATTTGGGGGTTAGGAATTAGGTTTTGGGGGGTTAGAAGAATCATGAGCAAAAATCTAAAATCTAACTCCTAACAAACAGATTATTTTTCTATGAACAAAATTAGGCAAACTTTGGGGATACTTCCAAATGTTTTGAGGCTTATTGTGTTACTGGTTAATGATTCATTTTCAAAATGAATATTTGTACAATCACTACATAAATCTTGTCTTGGTTAATTGGAATTGGTCACTTTTTCTTTGGATATATTCGTTTCAGGGATGCTTTCTTTGGTGTAGTTCCGAAAAAGATTCATCTTTCCCTCCAGTTCAAGCCATTGGGCAACTCCATATCCGAAAACTCTAAATGAATTACTCTGCGATTGCGTACTGAGGTACTTTTGTTGGAAGCATGAAGAATTAAGGGCTTCATTAACATTACGCCAGCTTTGGGAACGGAACAAAATATTGGTTCTGGATAATCTTCTAATCGAAAATCCTTCATCGAAATTACTCCATTTTGATGGCTTTTGGGAATAACTCTCAACGCTCCATTCGTTTCATCACAATCATCTAAATGAATTCTGACGGTGTAAATATTCTCTAAAATCTCACGTGGAGGTTGAACAGTTGGTTGTCCTTGCTTCAAAGTCCAATTCGTAAAGCCCTCAATATCAGTATTTTCCGAAACAGAAATCGTCAAATCTTGATGCCACGCTACTATCCAATTGGACTGTGGAGGTTTATCAAAATATATGGCTTTTACGTTGAAATAATTGCTTCCAAATAAATCCTTAATCAAAGTTTTGAGATTTTCATTCCAAAGCAAATTTTGTAACTCAGGAATCTCTGAGAGTAGATTTCGGATGGCGAATAGGTCATTACTTTGTCTGAAATTTGGGGAGTTTTGGGTAGCATTTTCGATGCTTTTTAGTAATGAATTTACTTCGGATACTGAGTAAATATCGGGGAGGGTGGTGAAGCCGTTTTGGTGGAGGAGGTTTGAATATATGGAAAATAAGTTTAGCATATCATGTTATTTGGGACGGTACTTTTTCCTTCAAAATAGAGAGGAATGTCTCCAAGCTAACTACTTTGAGCGAAGGAAACACAAGGTCTTTAAAAATATTAAAATCGCCATCATTACTTACCATAAAATCTGCATTAATACAGATAGCTAAATCAGCAAATTTATTATCGTCAGGGTCATTTTTAATGAGTTCCCAACGAAAAGCGGGTTCTGTAAAAACCACATTTGGAGCAATCACTAACTGATTCAAAACTAATTGTGAGGTCTTTTGAGAATAAGTATCCGTTAAAATCTCATCATACTCCAAGAGAATTTCTGTGCTTACATACCATTCAAACTTATCAGCCATAAAATCTATGTAAAGTTGATAGTAGGGACTTTTGGGAGGAACGGATGCTCGTAAACAGTTTGTATCAATGACAACTCGAAGCATTATGATTTAGAATTGAGCATTTGGTGGAAATCGTCTTCGGTATAGCCTTTTTCTTCAACAACTTTCTCTAATTCAGCTTTAAGTTGGACATCAAAATAGTTCATCATCAATTTGCGAATTTCCAAAGTTTGGTCATCAGAAATATTTTGCGAAAACAATCTTAAAAGACTGATTTGCAAACTATTAAGTCTTGGAGAATTAGATATACTTTCGATGTTTGACATAAATAAATCTGTTTATTGATAGAACAAAATAATGAAAATTTTGTGGGAATTACAATGATTATTTCAAAATTATATCTTCCGCTTCAACTCAAAATGTTTACCCAAATACAAACGCCTAACTTGCTCATCGTCAGCGAGTTCTTGGGGTGTTCCCGCTTTTAGGATTTTGCCTTCAAAGAGTAAATAGGCACGATCGGTAATAGAAAGAGTTTCATCAACGTTGTGGTCGGTAATCAGGATTCCGATGTTGCGGTATTTCAGTTTTGCTACGATGCCTTGAATTTCCTCAACCGCAATCGGGTCAACGCCCGCAAAGGGTTCATCCAACAAAATAAACTTTGGATCAACCGCCAAAGCACGGGCAATTTCGGTTCTGCGGCGTTCTCCTCCCGACAAAACTTGTCCCAAATTCTTACGGACGTGCGTCAATGAAAACTCCTCTAAAAGTGATTCAGTTTTTTCCTTTTGCTCTTTTTTGGTGAGTTTGGTCATTTCCAAAACCGCCAAAATATTTTCTTCTACGGATAAAGACCTAAAAACCGATGCCTCCTGAGCCAAATAGCCGATTCCAAGTCTTGCACGCTTATACATGGGCAAGTCCGTAACGTCCAAATCGTCCAAATAAACTTTGCCAGAATTGGGTTTCACCAAGCCCGTAGCCATGTAAAACGAAGTAGTTTTCCCAGCCCCATTTGGACCTAAAAGCCCCACAATTTCGCCCTGTGCCACTTGATAGCTAACGTTGTCGTTAACAATGCGTTGTCCGTATTTTTTAACTAAATTTTCTGTTCTTAGTATCATTTTTTCTAATTCTTTTAAGAACTATTTATATGTTTTCTTCCATCAGAATACTCTTTTTATCAAGCGTTCCGTTTAACTTTTTTAGTCTTTTTTCCAAAGCCTTATATTCGGTATGCCCGAGGTCAATTTTATCAACTCTCGTGGTAACAATTCTCCCATTGATAATTGAATATTCTTCCAGTTTAGGTAAAAGGATATTCAAAGAATTATTAATTTGTCGAACAGCTTTTATCAAATTTGAACCTTTTAATTCTACGAAATAAGCAATAGAAGACTTATCATCTTCTCTTTCAGGGCATTTTAGTAGTAAAAAATCGGTTTTTTCTTCTTCTTGACTTTCAATTAGACATCCATCAATTAGTAAGCAACAAACCTTAAAACGATTAGGATTATTAACCAAAAACTGGCTCTTGCCTTTTTTATCCCTAAAAACTATTTTTGTTCTATGGTCGCAGTATTCTTCACATTTTTTATCAAATGGATGGCAGTTAGGTATTTCGTTTTTCATTAGTCTAAATCAAAAAGTAAGTCATATTCTTCATTATTGATACTTGAAGCACTATCAATTTCCTCTGTTTGAATAATCTGTAATTCAGGATGGATAATGCTTCTGATTTTCCCTTTATTTCCTTCACCTCCTACAAAATAGGCTTGTACTTTATCTGGATTCATCCACAATTTTTTATCAATAATTTTATCAACTTTCTCTTCATTTTCTTGCCCTACTTGATACGCATAAATGTTATTATTCAGCGAAGTCAATATATACGGAGAATGCGTAGTAATGAATATTTTATTATCAGAAGTATTTGATAATAAGACAATTAAGTTTAAAATATCTTTTTGAGTTTTGGGAAATAAGTGTGCTTCTGGTTCTTCGATTACTATAAAGACTTTTTGCTTGTTCAAAATCAATAAAAGTATCATTTGGATTATCCAAACGGTTTCCTGTTGCCCTGATGAGGCGAATAAGAGTTTTATATAGTTATCATTATTAAGTTTTATTTTATCACCTTCATCCTCATCATTGAAGTATGAGCCGTTTAATATTGATTCTGATAAGTTTTTGATTAATTGTAGTGTATTTTCTTCAATATTTAAATCGCTGTAATAACTATAAGATTTCAAATCATCAGACCCATTAAATCTCTTCGATAAGTTAATCCTTTCAATAAATGTTCTCATGAGGGAATCTAAACTTTTGGGAGCAATATTTTGAATTTGCTCTGATAAGGTTGATAAGATGCTTCTTCCTGCGGGGATAAACAGTAAGTCATTATCAAATCCAAAAATTTCATTTAAGCTATTATTTAATTCCGTTAATACTTTGTCCTTTTCCAATGCTTTTTGAGCTAAATCTTTGGATGTCGAAAAAACACGCACGATACGAGAACTCATACTTAAAGAGTGAGATATGGTATGAATTTGACTCACAAATTCTTTACTAAAACTTACAGTAAAAAGTTCTTCGGAGGGTCTCTCATATATTAATTGTATCCAAATTCTTTCAGAGTAGAAGTATTTTAATTCAAAACTACTAACACTGCCCGCATTTGCTCCACCCCAATACTCGTAAAATTTAGACTTAATAACCTGTATAAAACTATCTAATTCATTCTTTAAAATATAATTATCAAAATCTTTTTGTAGAGAAACCATCATATCATCCCTCAAAGACAAAAAGAAAAAAACACTCTTTGCAATCGTACTTTTTCCACTGGTTTGTGGACCAATAAAAATTGTAAAGTCGTCGATTTCCATTTCAACGTCTTCAATTGGACCAAAATTTTTGATGATAATTTTTTGTTTCATATTTCTGAAAATATCTATAACTTGTTGACAATTAACCTTTTACTAATCCCTAACCCCTAATTTAATATCCTTCAACATCAACTGAAAACTCTTTTTACCTTGCCATTCATTAATCTCAATGGTGTAACAAATTGAAAACGGATTTCCTTTGGATAATTCTTCGTAAAAATCTTCTACCATGCCAAAACCTACGCACGTGAATGCAGGTGAGCATCCACTCTGGGAGTACTCTTGAAACACGTTGATTTTCAGGTGTTTCTCTTTCATTTTTATCGGTACGCCGTGCAGTTTTACGTTTTCAGAAACAAAAACTGGAGTCATGTTTTGTGGACCAAAAGGCGACATTTGCGTCATGATTCGGTGAAATTTATCCGTAATTTGAGCCAAAGGTAAATTCATGTCCACCGAAATCATGGGAGACAATTGTTCAGGTAAAATTTTACGGGAAACAACTTCTTCAAATTTACGTCTAAAATTCTCTATCTCGCTGATTTCCAAGGTTAAACCAGCCGCAAAAGTATGTCCACCAAACTGAATAAGATGTTCCTGACACTCTTCGATGGCTTCATAAACATCAAACCCAGGGACAGAACGAGCCGAACCCGCAGCGTGTCCTTGTGATTCGGTGAGAATAATGGTCGGGCGGTGATATTTTTCAATGCAACGACTCGCCACAATGCCAATTACGCCTTTGTTCCAATCACTTTTGTAGAGGACGGTGCTTTTGGCATTTTTGAGGATTTCATCGTCCTCAATCATATTCAAAACTTGCTCCGTAATACTACTGTCCAAGCCTTTGCGGTCAGTATTATGTTTACTGATAATTCGGGCGAAATCTGACGCATTCTCCTCATTATCAGATAGTAACAGATTCACGGCATCGTAGGCGTGCTTGATTCTACCCGCCGCATTGATGCGTGGACCAAGCCCAAAAACGACTTTGGTAATGTCCATTTTTCCTTCCAAAGTTGCCGAAGCCATCAAGGCTTTCAGACCCGTTCTTGGGTTAGTATTTAGTTGTTGCAAACCAAAATACGCCATCGTGCGGTTTTCGCCTACGATAGGCACGATGTCGCAAGAAATGGACGTAACCACCAAGTCCAGATAGGGGAGGAGGAGGTCGTCAGAAATACCTTGATTGGTGCAAAATGCCTGCAATAATTTAAACCCAACGCCACAACCCGTCAATTCATCGAATGGATAATTGCAATCAGCTCGTTTTGGGTCAAGCACTGCCACTGCATCTGGAAGGTCATTATCATCTGGACGGTGGTGGTCGCAGATGATGAAATCCACGTTATGAGCCTTCGCCCAAGCTACTTTATCCTTCGATTTTATGCCACAATCCAAGCATACAATCAGCCCAAAACCATTGTCAGCGGCATATTCAACGCCTTTTTGTGAAACTCCGTAGCCTTCGGTATAACGGTCTGGGATATAAAATTCCAAGGGACAATCTTCTCGGTTTTGGAAAATAACGGTTTTTAAAAACCCATAAAACGTTGCCACAGAGGTAGTTCCATCAACATCATAATCTCCATAAACCAAGATTTTCTCCCCTTTGAAAATGGCTTCTTCTAAACGAGCCACGGCTTTATCCATGTCTTTCATCAAGAATGGGTCGTGCAATTGCGAGAGGTCAGGGCGAAAAAAGTCTTTGGCTTCATCGAAATTTGTAATCTTCCGTTGAGCCAAAAGCGTAGCAATTTCAGTCGAAACATTCAGTTTTTCGACTAACGAATCAATCTGTTCTTGGGGAGGAGTGGTTTTATAAATCCAGCGTTTTTCTGTCATACAACAAAGTTAAAACCTTGATGCGTAGGATTGATATAAATTAAGAAGATTTAAGAATAACGTTACAGAATTAATCAATTTCCACTTAGAATATTTTGTTACGTTACGTAATACTCGTACATTTGCTTTATCAAAATTTAGACCACAATTTATGGATAAAGTTCAACAATTGCTGACTCATTTTGGAATGCTTCGTGCAGCAACATTAATGAGACTAAGGGGTTTACAAGAAATGGAAAATGTAGATCAAGAAGAAATAGACAATCTTTTAGATGGTTTAAATGAACTTCAAGACAGAATTAAAATTTTAGAAGCACATCTTAAAAATGAAGGTAAGTAACCTTTCAAAGCCATGACAAATAATAAACTTGTATCAGATTATTTACTTGCTCAAACAGAACAAGAAGTAGAAAAAACAATGAAGGAGATGAAGGAGGCAATGAAAATAGCAACTCCCGAAGAAAAAATTTTGTTAAGTGAGATTGTGTCAGCCAAAAATAAAATGATGATAGCTGAGTTGGAAAAAGCTATTGCAGAAGCTGATAATTTAATCGCAACGCCTGAATTTACAATTGATCTCAACGAGTGGATAACCATGAAAGAATACACAAAACGCTTTCAATTATCAAGTACAAACGTAGTCTCTAATTGGATAAAGAGAGGACTTGTACCACCCTCAAATATTAGGGTTTTGCCGATGTTGAATAATTTGAAATTGATTAAGGCGATTAAGTATTTGTAGATTATTGAGGGAATAGACTCATTCCCTCAATAATTTCTCCTCAATAATCGTCTTAGAAGACTTCAAAATCTTAAAAATATCAAATAAATCCTCTTTCACAGTGCTGTCCAAAGATTTACTGATGGCATATTCATCGTTTTTCAAGGTCATAAAATACCACTCTTTACCCCAAACTACAATACCATACATCGTTTCTTCGGGTTGTTTGTTTATGAATCGGGCAGCAACCATTTCTGCCAATAATTGTCCGTCTGGGTCGGAGGAAGACTGTTTTGTTCGTTTGTATTCGTGAAAAAACAGATAAGGCGTTTGAGGTTTATAGAGTCCTTTTGCCACAAACCAATCTATTTTTCCTGTGAGAATGAGATTGCCAAAATTGGCTTCTATTTTTTCATCGGCAAATGCACTGTAATTTTTTCCGTCAAACTCCACAAGGTTCAAAATCGTGGAAATAAAGCTCAATTTCAACGTTTCTTCATTCCAGTCATTGATTCTGAGACTGGCTTTTTTTCGAGCAATTTCTAATATTTTTTCTTCAAAATCATTGACCATTTCAGTATTTTTCGAGTTTATCCAATCTGTAAGAACGGGCATACTCTCAACTCTGGAAATACCAAAAGTTGTTTCTACGAAAGTCTTATCACAACGTTCAAAATTGTATTTTGGAATATTTGAAGGTACAGTAGCCATTTTGTAAATCTGTTTCTACAAATTTACATAAGATTGTTAAAATAAAATACAATCACCCCAACTTCGTAACATCATGCACCACAATCTCGCTGCGAGTATAATCAATTAATCCTGCATTTTTCAATTCATTAAATAGTAGTGTAACCGTCTGGCGAGTACTACAAATTAGCCCTGCGATGTCGTTGTGGGTGAGGTAATTTTTGATGGTGATGTCCTTATCTTTTCCACTTCCTTCTTTTATTGCCCAATCTTTTAGGAATAAAGCAAAACGAGTTTTTACGTCCTTAAACATCAGGTTTGTATAATTATTCGTTACCCGCTTGATTCTGAAACCTATCAATTTGGTATAACGAATTGCTAATTGAGGATTTCGTTTCAATATTTCTTCAAAATCATTAATCTTAAAACTACAAATCACGACTTTATCAGAAACTGCCACGGCAAATTCATCCTCATTTTCATCAACTTCATCAAAAGTATATTGCCCAAACAAATCACCCGATCGTAGCACTTCCTTCACTGTTTCGTTTCCGTCTTCGTCCACCCGCACGATTTTTAAAGTTCCGCTTTTGATGGTATAAAGTCGTTGTTCTTCATCGTGTGAAAAATAGATAATTTCACTTTTTTTGACGGTCTTAAAATTTGGAATTAAACATAAAGCACGGTTCTCTTCACGGGTCAAGACCGAGAATAATTGATGGTCGTGGAGGTACCAATATTTTGCGTCTTCTTGCATATTATGTCAAAAAAATAAAAATGTGCTAATATATCGCTTTTACGAATATAAGCTACTGTTAAACAACAAGTTAGAGTAATCAGAGCTAAGAAAAATAAGTAGCCTCCATCCCCATTACTCTCAATACCGATGACCGTCAAATGAGACATAATTGCCCCGCCCATTGTCATAATACCAAAGATAGCACCAATCCAGACTTTCCGAGGAATCAATAACAAAATAACCGTAATCAATTCCATAATTCCCGCTAAATAACGTCCAAAAGGTTCAACACCCAATTTAGTGAATAATGCAATACTTTCCGTAGCCCCAGAGAATTTAAAGAAGAGTGTTTGGGCTAAAATAATGCCTGCAATTATTTGGGCTGCCCAGCTAATATATTCTAATTTATGATTTTTCATTTTTTGATAAATTTAGACCAGTTAAAGTCTGCCTTCGTTTTCAAGGCATTTTCGTCCTTATTCCAATCGGTTAATGTGTTGCTAAAAAAAGTGTGGTAATACAGATACAATTTGCCATTAATAATCTTGAACGTCCCAGGGTCTATTTCTACTTTTTCGCCCTTCGACCCCATCGCATACGCACACCAGCCTCCGTATTGAGGTTCATATTTATTAGGATTTTTTTTGAACGTTTCCAAATTATTAGCGTTGGCAAACTGGTAATTCACGCTCTCGTGAGTGTATGAGAACTCTTTTTTGCCTTTCTGGGCTTTTCCCGAAAAATACGCCGTTGGGTCATAACCACTAACGGCTGTTCCTTTCTCTAATAAAAATTCCTTTTTACTAACATTGATGTCTTGCGAAAAACCCGTGAAGGTTAAAAATATCAAGATGGTAAGGTTTAATAATGGATTCATATTCTTTGTCGGGTCACAGTTTTGTTAGTAATAATAAAATTGAGTATTGATTTTGCCAAACCGTTTACCGTGAACCGTTTTAACAACCGTTCACCTTTGACCGTTTACCGTGAACCATTTTATTGATACAAAATTGATACATTCTTAAAAATTTGATTGTCAGACAAATTACCAATTGCTTACTATTGTTCAGAAAACTTTATTTTGTCTGAATCAGGATTTACAAGATTTAAGGAATAGCAGGATAAAAATCATGAAAATCATTAAATCCTATAATCCTGATTC
>JAYUOX010000177.1:0-4665 GCA_043760595.1 Cytophagales bacterium | reverse complement strand
CAGAACCTAAGATTAAGTTTTACGTTTCGGTCAATGCACCGCTGAATCGCCCAGAGGATTTTGAATCGGTTTTATCAGGTTTGAAAGCCAAGGTTTCTTCAATTCAGGAGGATTTGGGATTGAAGTAAATAAAGGGACTTGAGTTAAACGAAACCCCTCAGAGAAGGTTCTTTGAGGGGTTTTGCTTGGGGTTTCATTTGTTTTACTTCACCTCATTCACTTCCAAAACCACACTTGTGCGTTGGCTTGAAATATCAGGATTAATGCCAATTGTCATTAAATATTCTCCTGAGTAAATTTGTTCAGCATTAATGGTAGATTTCGTGTTTGGATAAACGTTAATCTCCTTGATTTTATATTTTTTCTTGGCATCCAAACCGTCGAGTTTTATCCCTTTCAATAAAGATATTAAGTCATAACGGTTTTCGGTAAGGTAATTAAAAACCACCGATTGGTCTTTGTTTTTACTCACAAATTGTATCGAAGCCATCTGGTTTTCAAAAGGATTTACTAAACGATATTGGTCACCACGCCAAATGGTTTCTTTCAAATTGGCGTAGTTTTTAAGGGCATTCTGACTAAACAGCAACTCTTTTTCATCTAATTTACTCACCACAATATCGTAGCCCATTTTGCCCATCATGGCAACGTCAGTACGGAATTTTATACCAACTTTACTCCAATCCGTAATGTGATTGCACTGAGCAATGGCAGGATAATAGTATGAATATTCCCACTGCATAAAAATTCTTTCGAGAGGGTCGGTATTATCTGAAACCCAAAATTCGGTAAAATATTTCAAGGCTTCATAATCCACCCTTCCGCCACCGCCCGAACATAACATCATCGGCACTTTGGGGTATTTTGCCCTAATTCTTTCCAAAACTTTGTATAAACCCTTCACATAATCGACGTACAGTTGAGTTTGCGGTTTTTTCATGCGTTCCAAGTACATCGAATGAGCATTATAAACCACTGCATTACAATCCCATTTGATAAAAGCAAGCTCAGGATTTTTGGTAAATAAATCATCCAAAACGCCAAAAACAAAATTTTGAACCTCTGGATTCGATAAATCTAAGGGTAATTGATTTCTGAAATAAGTCTCAGGGCGATTAGGCTCACGAATCACCCAATCCAAATGTTTTTCATATAATTCCGACTTTGGATTTACCATTTCGGGTTCAACCCATATCCCAAATTTAACGCCCGCTTTGGTGGCTTCTTTTACCAAATAACCGATTCCATTGGGCAGTTTTTTCTTATTTTCTTGCCAATCTCCCAAGCCTGATTTATCACCATTGCGAGGATATTTATTGGCAAACCAACCATCATCCAACAAAAACATATCAACGCCCAAGTCTTTTGCTCCTTTGAAAAGATTAGTCAGTTTGGTTTCATCAAAATCAAAATAAGTGGCTTCCCAGTTGTTCAGAAGCGTTAATCGAGAACCTTCACCGTCTAATAATCGGTATTTTCTCGCCCAATCGTGCATATTTCTACTGGCTTCTCCTTTTCCATTTTCGGAATAGGTTTGAATAAAAGAAGGCGTTTTGAATTCTTCATTTGCGACAAGGGCATATTCAGAAGCGTGCGGATTGATACCCGCAATGAGTCGCAGATTTTGGTAAGAATCTTTCTCAAAATCTATCTTGAAATTTCCCGACCAAGCCAATGTCCCCAACAGAACTTTTCCATCGTCCTCCGTTGCTTGGCTGTCGAATGAAAGCATAAATGTGGGCGGTTGAAATAAATTGGCTCTTGTTCCCAATTTAGAATCAAGCGTTTTGATGCCCGCCGTCAGTTTGGTATCTTCGGGCTTCATTTCCTTTGCCCAAGTTCCGTGATAATGATGCAAGTAATAATCTTTGGCAACAAAATATAGGTTTGCCGAAGCATATTTTTTTAGCGTTACTGTTCCTTTTTCTTGATGCTTTATGACGCTCCATTGCTCCATTACGTTCTCTTTGGCGTAAGTTTTGAAATACAAAGTTACTTCAACGGGATAAACGGGGTCTTTCAACAGAATACTAATTTGAGAGACATTCTCATCGATTTTCACGGTTTGATGGCTGATATATTTTAAATCAGAAGAGGTATTTCCATCCGCATGGAGTATTTCAAAGGCAGGTTCTACCAAACTGAACGTGCCACTTGGGGTATAGACATTGTTATAAATCCCAGCGTTATCATCGTTGTATTTGAATAGTTTTGAAATATTCGCATACTCAGAAATCTGGCTTATTTTTTTGCCAAAATGAATGATTCCCAAGCGGTTATCTTTATCGGTTTGCAGCACCAAAGCATTTTGATTAGTTTCAATCGGAATAATAGTTGTTTGAGCTTTTAGCTGAAACAAAATAGAAGATAACAGTAATAGTAGGAAGATTTTTTTCATCGGGATTGCGTTTTTATGAATTATGATTTTAAAGGTACAAATTTAATTTAAGTTGAATATGTAAATTGATGTTTAAACTAAAAACCCCTTACAAACAAATCTGTAAGGGGTTTTTGTTAAAAGATAGAACTTATATTTCTGTGTATTCTATCTTTCTATGTATTTGCAATTACAATCCTTTCGCTTTCTTCACAATTTCTTCAGCCAAGTTCTGTGGCACAAATTCGTAGTGAGAGAAGGTCAAGTTTGCCGTTGCACGTCCTGATGACATAGTACGAAGGTCAGTAATGTAACCAAACAATTCCGATAAGGGAATATCGGCTTTCAATATTTGAGCACCTTGACGGGTGTCCATACCTTTCATCATACCTCTACGACGGTTCATATCACCCGTGATTGGTCCGGTGTATTCGTCAGGTGTGATAACTTCAACTGCCATAATTGGCTCCATCAATTTTGCTCCTGCGGCTTTGGCTGCTTCTTTGTAACCCAATTTTGCTGCCATCTCGAACGATAACGCATCTGAATCGACATCGTGGAAAGAACCGTGGAAAATTCTTACTCTCATCGAATCCATTGGATAACCCGCCAATGCACCCGTTTTCATAGCACCGTCAAATCCTTTTTGGATTGATGGGATAAATTCTTTTGGAATCACACCACCCACAATGTTATTAACGAATTCTAAACCTTCTTTTCCATCTTCACGTGGTCCCATTTCAAATACGATATCGGCAAACTTACCTTTACCACCTGATTGTTTCTTGTAAACCTCACGGTGTTCGGTAGTTTTCGTTAACGATTCTTTGTAAGCTACTTGTGGTGCTCCTTGGTTTACTTCCACATTGAACTCACGACGCATACGGTCAATGATGATTTCAAGGTGAAGCTCGCCCATTCCTTTGATGATGGTTTGTCCAGTTTCTTCGTTAGACTCAACTTTCAAGGTAGGATCTTCTTCAATTAATTTACCAATTGCTTTCGAGAAGTTATCTTGGTCAGCTGATTTTTTAGGCTCAATCGCATAACCAATAACTGGCTCAGGGAATACCATTGATTCCAAGACGATTGGGAATTTTTCTGCTGATAAAGTATCACCCGTTTTGATGTCTTTGAAACCTACAACTGCCGCAATATCACCAGCTTCTAATCTTGGGATTGAATTCTGCTTGTTTGCGTGCATTTGGAAGATACGTGAAATACGCTCTTTGTTTCCAGAACGGTTGTTCAAAACATAAGAACCTGCTTCCAAAACACCCGAATAAGCACGAACGAAACACAAACGACCCACGTAAGGATCAGTTGCAATTTTGAAGGCTAAACCAGCAAATGGATCATTAACCGTAGGATGACGAACAATCTCAGCATCAGTACGAGGATCCGTTCCGATGGTTGATTCTTTATCCATTGGTGAAGGCAACAAAGCCATCACGTAATCCAACATCGTTTGAACTCCTTTGTTTTTGAAAGAAGAACCACAAAGCATTGGCACAATTTGCATCGCAATCGTAGCCTTACGAAGAGCGGTCAAAATTTCGTCTTCTGAAATAGATTCTGAATCTTCAAAGAATTTCTCCATCAAAGTATCATCGAAGTCAGCTACTGCTTCCAGTAATTTCTCACGGTATTCAGTGGCTTCTTCAATCATATCATCAGGAATAGGCACAACTTCAAAAGTCATTCCTTTGTCATGCTCGTTCCACTTGATACCACGGAAATTTACCAAATCAACCACACCTTCAAACTTATCTTCCGCACCGATTGGCAATTGTAAAGGCACTGCATAAGAACCCAACATTTCTTTCACTTGCTTACACACGTTCAAGAAGTCGGCACCTGAGCGGTCCATTTTGTTAACGAAGCCCAAACGAGCTACGTTATAATTATTAGCCAAACGCCAGTTAGTCTCAGATTGAGGCTCAACACCATCAACTGCACTAAATAAAAACACAAGACCGTCTAAAACACGCAATGAACGGTTTACTTCCACCGTGAAATCCACGTGACCAGGTGTATCAATAATATTTACGTGGTAATCTTGATCTCTGTATTTCCAATCTACGGTTGTAGCTGCCGAAGTAATGGTAATTCCTCTTTCTTGCTCCTGCTCCATCCAGTCCATTGTTGCCGCTCCATCATGAACTTCACCAATTTTGTGGCTTACACCAGCATAATAAAGAATACGTTCAGTAGTGGTTGTTTTTCCCGCATCAATGTGGGCAGCAATACCAATGTTTCTTGTGTACTTTAAATCACGTGCCATTGTT
>JAYUOX010000176.1:0-4669 GCA_043760595.1 Cytophagales bacterium | reverse complement strand
GATACTCTATTTCTTCAATAAAACTCAAAAAGTTAATCTGATTTTTGCCATAACTTTGTTATTTGGTTCACTTCAATTTATTTTAACATTCGTAATTTTTAATACAGAGAACCCTATTCATGCTGAATATTATCAGATAGCCCAATTAACAAGTGTCGTAACCTATTTTGTATTACTCGCCTACACAATCTGCGATTATTTACAACGACCTAAAACAAAAATATTCTGGACATCAGCCATTACGTTTTTTTGTTTAATACTAATCCCAATCTTGGGCTTTAGGTATGAATGGACAGAAAATACAGCTATAGGTATTGTTGTATTGATGTTTTTTGAGGTAATCCGCCAAATCATTCAAGCTAAAAAAAGTGGGAATCAGGACGCCTCGGTGTTATTGCTTTCTATTGGTATCATGGTTGGTGTACTCGTTTTGAGTACTGCGATTAGAGTGCTATTGGCTGATTATTTAGGAGAGGAGGTAGTATCAAATGTGGTAGATTTCTCTATGATTTCACTCTATGTCATCATTCCAATAACGCTGTGTATTCTAATTGCAAAAAATAATACGCTGACCACAAAAACGCTCGAAATAAAACTCCAAGAAATTGAAAAATTATCCAGTGAAAAAGCACAGATTCTTTCCACCCAAAATGAATATTTAGAAAAGCAAGTCAGTGAACGAACTGCGGAATTGAATCTGTCTTTGGAGAATCTAAAAGTAACTCAAAATCAGCTAATCCAATCCGAAAAATTGGCTTCCTTGGGTGAACTCACGGCGGGTATTGCCCACGAGATTCAGAATCCTTTGAACTTTGTTAATAATTTTTCAGAGATGAGCGTTGAACTCGCCCAAGAATTGAACGAAGAGTTAGACAAAGACGTAATTGATAAGGGTTTAGTGGAAGAATTAATGAGTGATTTAATCCAAAATCAAGAGAAAATTTCCCACCACGGCAAACGGGCGAGTTCTATCGTGAAAGGAATGTTGGAACACTCCCGTACAAGTACAGGAACAAAGGAATTGACGGATATAAATGCTCTTGCTGATGAATATTTGAGGTTATCTTATCATGGTTTGAGGGCGAAAGACAAATCTTTTAACGCTGATTTCAAAATGGAATTTGAGGAGAATTTACCCCAAGTAAATGTGGTTTCGCAGGATTTAGGTAGGGTATTTTTGAATTTGATTAATAATGCTTTTTATGCAACCAAAAGCCCCGAAGCGTCGGTCGCTCTAACCCCCAAAGGGGGAATAGTACACAAAAAGCCACTTGTAGAGGTGAAAACTCAATATCAATTGGACACGAACTCCCCCTTCGGGGGTAGGGGGGCTATCGTTATATCCATTTCGGACAATGGAACTGGAATGCCCGAAGCCGTGAAAGCCAAGATTTTTCAGCCATTTTTTACCACCAAACCTACTGGACAAGGAACGGGTCTGGGTCTGTCGTTGAGTTATGACATCGTGAAGGCTCACGGTGGAACGCTTGAAGTGGAAAGTGAGGAAGGAGTTGGGACTACTTTTATGATAAAATTACCGATTTCTTAGATTCCATTTTTACATATTATTGCAAAAATGGAATCTAATTCCATAAATTTCATATATTTTTGACTGAAAAAATGAGTATATTACCATACAATGAAGTAGAAAATCTTTAAGAACTGTAAAATTATAAATCCGCATGAAAATATTAGTCGTGGACGATGAAAGAGACGTCCAAACCCTATTCGAACAACGTTTCAGAAAAGAAATCAGAGAAAAAATTGTGGAATTAGTCTTTGCTTTTTCGGGCGAGGATGCCTTAATCTATTTACAAGCAAATGAGCAAGAAGCCGTCTTGATTTTATCAGACATCAATATGCCTGGTATGAGTGGCTTGGAGTTGTTGCGGCATATTAAACAGGATTGCATAGCACCTCCACCGCCCATCGTGATGATGATTACGGCTTATGGCGATGATGAAAATTATAATAGTGCCAAAGCATTAGGAGCGGATGATTTTCTGAACAAACCCGTTGATTTTAAACTACTTAAAGAAAAATTGAAACTGACATGACCAAAATATTAGTAGTTGATGATGAGCCAGATTTGGAAATGCTCATTAAACAAAAATTTCGTCAGAAAATACGAGAACAAAAATACGAGTTCTACTTTGCCCTAAACGGCAGGGAAGCCTTAGAGAAAATTCAACAAAATCCAGATATTGACATCGTATTAAGCGACATCAATATGCCCGAAATGGACGGTCTGACGTTGTTGAGTCATTTGAATGAATCTTCCCCACTCATAAAATCAGTGATTATTTCGGCGTATGGCGATATGGAAAATATCCGAATCGCCATGAATCGTGGGGCGTATGATTTTGTAACAAAACCCGTAAATTTTGATGATTTATCAGTAACCATTGAGCGAACCATTTTACAGGTAACTCAGATAAAAGAGACTTTAAAAGCCATTAAAGAAAATGATATTCTGAGGATGTACGTTGATAAAACGGTGCTGAATTTCATGGGAAGTCGTGAGTTTGAATCAACGATTATGGTCAATGAAATCGTGGAAGCTACCGTTGTTTTTATTGATATTTGTGGGTTTACAGCTATTTCTGAAAACGAAACACCCGATACGGTGGTGAAATTATTGAACAATTATTTTGACGTAATAGTGAAGGAAATCATCGCTCAAGGTGGCTACATTGACAAGTTTATGGGTGATGCCGTCATGGCAATTTTCAGAGACGAATACCACTTAGACCGAGCTATTGATGCGTGTCTGGCAGTCAGAAAGCAAGTTCAAGAAATACCCGAAACGGCTCATCCTGTGCCTTTTACGCCCCAATTATCCATCGGTTTAAATTCGGGTGAAATGATTTCGGGAAATATTGGTTCAGCCAATCTTCGTCGTTTGGATTATACCGTGATTGGTGATGTCGTGAATACGGCTCAAAGATTGCAAACTGCCGCCGATGCAGGGCAAATTATTATTAACGAAAATGCGTATTTACAAGTCAAAGAATCCTTTAATTGCAAAAAAGTTGGGGAGGTTACTTTGAAGAATAAAGCCTTGCCGATGTTGGTTTATGAAGTGATGGATTAGGTTACATAAAAAACAAGCCTTTTGAGCTTGCTTTACAAAAATAAAATATGATACGTTTCTAATCGGAAGAAATACCAAAAGATTTTGATAGATATTCCATTTTGAAACGACCTCTCACATGGTGAAAGGTCGTTTCTTGCATGATAAAACGGACTGCCCGTGCGGTACGATAAAATTACTAATCGAATACTATGTTAGCGGAGGGGTTTTTATTCTTCAAATTCGATTGCTTTGTTTAGATGAGGTGAAAACCAAGATTTTTTTAACGCTTGGCAGAACGGAACAACTGGCTATCCATTAGTTGATGCGAGTATGAGATGTTTAAATTCAACGGGTTATCTTAATTTTAGGATGCGTGCACTTTTAGTATCATTCTTAACCCATCATTTATTTCAAGATTGGAGACAGGGTGCATTTCATCTTGCCAGACAATTTACTGATTTTGAGCCAGGGATTCATTATTCCCAATTTCAATTACAAATAGGAATGTTTGGCTCAGAAAGACAACCTATCAGAATTTACAACCCCGTAAAACAATCAGTAGAACACGATCCAGAAGGTATTTTTATAAAAACATGGATTCCTGAATTGAAAAATTGCCCAATTGCTCACATACATACACCTTGGAAAATTTCAGATTTAGAACAGGAGTTGTATGATTGTAAAGATTATCCTTTTCCTATCATAGATGCAGTTAAAGCTGCGGCTTTTGCTAAAAGCGAATTATATCCTCGGCGGTCATATTATAAAAAATTTCCAAAATAATTTAACGTGAACTTCTCAGATTTTGAGAACGAAAAATTTATTAGACAGTGTATTTAGTTAGTACAGGGAGACTTTTAGAGTAGGATATTTGCCACAGATTCATGTTTCTGTAAGTAATATTTTACCCTAAATCAGTAAGATAAAATCCTTTTAATCTTTTGTTATAAATTATCCAAAACAAAAGATTAAAACCATGAAATTACTCTTTTTACTTTTATCCATACTTACTTTCACGAGTACTTTTGCTCAAAAACCCATCCAACCCAATTTAGGCTACCGAACCGCTAAGATTCTGAAAAAGAGCAACTTAACGTTCAAAGACTTAAATCAAAATGGCAAAATTGATAAATACGAGGACTGGCGTTTACCGATTGAAACTCGGGTTCAAGATTTAGTTTCTAAAATGACCATCGAAGAGAAAGTGGGTTTTATGCTCATCAGTACCTCTCGTTTGGCGGGTGATTTTTCCTTCCAACCTAATGCTCCCAAAGCTGAAATTACGAGTGGATTTAATGAAGAAGACCTTGTTCAGAGTATGAATATGTTTTCTAAGAAGCCATTACCTTATCCCATGCTTTCAGCCGCTGGCACGACCAAAGGCGTAAATAAAAACCATCTAAGACATTTCATTCTGCGTGCTAATACTTCCGCTAAAATCTTGGCAGAATGGGCGAATAATTTGCAGGCTCTTTGCGAAAATTCACGCTTAGGAATCCCTGCCATCATTGCTTCTAATCCACGAAATCATATTACGGTTGATGCCTCCATCGGACTCAGCGTTGGCACGACGGTTTTCTCAAAATGGCCTGG
>JAYUOX010000175.1:0-4673 GCA_043760595.1 Cytophagales bacterium | reverse complement strand
CAAATGTGGAAGTCACCAAACGGAACAATTCGTAACATTTTGGACGGTACTGTTTTCCGTGAGCCAATCGTTTGTCAGAATGTGCCACGTTTGGTTACTAACTGGGATTCGCCAATCATCGTGGGTCGTCATGCTTTTGGTGATCAATATAAAGCAACCGATTTCGTAGTAAAAGGACCTGGTAAATTAACCATGAAATTTGAAGGCGAAGACGGCACAATCCAAGAATTTGAGGTTTATAACTTCAAATCGGGCGGTGTTGCCATGGGTATGTATAACGTAGATGAGTCCATCCGTGGATTTGCTCGTGCGTGTCTGAACATGGGAATCACCAAAGGATGGCCCGTATATCTTTCTACGAAAAATACAATTTTGAAGAAATACGATGGACGTTTCAAAGATATTTTCCAAGAAATTTTTGATGCTGAATTTGCTGAAAAATTCAAGGAAGCAGGAATCGTTTACGAACACCGTTTGATTGACGACATGGTGGCATCTGCCATGAAGTGGAACGGTAAATTTATCTGGGCTTGTAAAAACTACGATGGCGACGTGCAGTCAGATTCAGTAGCCCAAGGATTTGGTTCATTAGGATTGATGACTTCGGTTTTGGTAACGCCAAATGGAAAGGTTATGGAAGCAGAAGCGGCTCACGGAACGGTTACACGCCATTTCAGAGACCACCAAGCGGGAAAACCAACTTCAACAAACCCAATCGCATCCATTTTTGCCTGGACTCGTGGATTAGAATTTCGTGGTAAATTAGACGGGAATCAAGCCCTTATCGACTTCTGTCAGACTTTGGAAAGAGTTTGTGTTGAGACAGTAGAGTCTGGAAAAATGACAAAAGATTTAGCTATTTGTGTTCACGGAAATAAGGTCACTTTGGGTGAGCATTACCTAAATACACAAGATTTCTTGGATGCCATTGATGATAATTTGAAGGCAGCTTTGGCTTAGGTTGGTTATAGTTGAATCCAATAGCGTAAAAATAAAATTCTTGTAAAAAATACAAGAATTTTATTTTTACGCTATTTTTTCTACATTTGTTTGATAATAATTACACTTTTAAATTTAGGAAACGACATGAAAAAGATTACACTTTATTTACTCACATTTTTTTTCATACCCTTTGTTACAACACAGGCTCAAATTAAATTCGATAACACAGGAAACGTTGGCATTGGAACTATTCCTAATAGTAAATTAGAAATTAAAGCTGATAACCCAAATGAAAGTGGATTAAGATTTTCTAACCTTTCCTCTTCTTCAACACCACAAGCTCCCAACACAAAAGCGTTAAGTCTTGACTCTCAAGGAAACGTTATTTTAGTGCCTACTAATGCAGGTGTACCATCATCTGGCATTATTCTAAGTGAGACAGAATCAAATACTAATTTATCCAGTAATGGTTTCAGTGCTTATGGGGCAATGAATATTTCATTCAATGCTTACAATACTTCAAATCAGATTTATAGATATTTAAAGAATACTGCAACGACTACAACATTAGCTTCCCTTAATGGAGGTTATCATTCGTTGGTATGGACTGGAAATAAAATGATTTCATACGGGGGGCTAAGTTTAGAATCTGCAAATCAATCAACTAATAAAGGTTCTGCCTATGACCCATCGACAGGTTCTTGGACAAGTATCATTGAATCACCTATTTTAACTGGTAGTTGTATGAACCATTCAGCGGTGTGGACGGGTTCTAAAATGATTTTGTTTGGGGGTAGATATAACGTTAATCTTTATAGAGGAAATGTTGGAACTTTATCAAGCAATGGAGCAAGTTATGACCCTAATTCAAATACTTGGGCTATGATTTCCAATACAAATGCTCCTAATGCCCGAGACTACCACACCGCTATCTGGATAGGTTCTAAAATGATTATTTGGGGTGGTTCAACAGACCCAAATGGACCAGGAAACGGCTTGGGGGCAACAAATACAGGAAAAATATATGACCCTTCTACTAACACTTGGGCAAATATGTCATCGTTAAATGCTCCTGCAAGTAGAGGAAATGCAACTGGGATTTGGACAGGGAGTAAGTTTATTGTTTGGGGAGGTTGTGCAGACCCATACGTATTTGCGAATCCATTAAACTCTGGCGGAATATACGACCCTTCTAATGATACTTGGATTTCAATAAGTAATACAAATGCACCAGTTGCTAAAAACGCAAATATTGTGATATGGACAGGTTCTAAAATGATTGTTTTTGGTGGAGTTTCTACATTAAGTGGAGGCTTACTCACATCAGGTGCAGTATATGACCCAATAACGGATACGTGGGATAATCTTACAGCAACTGGTTCTCCTAACAATGCTGTAAATGGAGTTTGGGCTGGAACAAAAATGTTGGTTTGGGTTCTGGTACAGATGGTGGCATATATGATCCAAGCACCTATACTTGGTCAAAATTGGAGGGAAATGGGACAAACCCTATTGGAGGAAAAGCAATTTGGACTGGTTCTCAAATGATTACAAATTTAGGAGGAAGTGGTGGTGAAATAATAGGTTTAAGTCCTTTTCAATTAACAACTACTAAGAAGTTATTTCTGTATAAAAAAGATTAGAATTGAATTAATACTTCAAAATATACTCCTGTGCGTTTTTAGAATATTCAAGAAGTACTTTTCGTATTCGATTCGTTCAAGAGCTAAATCTCAACCACAAAAACCTTATTTTTAACCGTAAATAAATACGATTTCTTCTCATTGTTCATAAAGATATTTACAATGTTTGTTTGGTCATCAAATACATCCATCAACACACTATTTTGAATTTTTGAACCTCTAATGCTCTCATTCACAGGCATTTCCAAATATATCCAAGTAGCATCTCCTTCCTTTTCTTTTCCTACATATTGATAAATTAACTTCTGATTTTTGGGTGTTATAATTACAAAATGTTTACGAACGTATTGCTCAATAAATGGGTCATTTTTATCCGTATTTTCAATGACAAATTTCTTGTTTTGATTGTTGATAGAAAGCGTTTTTTCTAAGTCATCGGTGAATACTCTGAGACTGATTTCGAAGGCTTTTGTTTTTGGGTTATAACGCATTTCGGTGATGCTGGTGTGGAAAGCGTGAAGTCGATTTTCGATTTTCGATTTCGGATTGCGGAGTGATGAATGGGTTAATAAAACTATCCCTAAAACCAAAAACCTGCAAGTATTTCTTAGACTTGCAGGTTTTGTTGATTGTGTATTTTTATTTAAAAAAAACATTGAATTATCTACCTAAAACAATTTGAAAATATCGTTTCCGAAAGCGAAAACCATTAATCCTAAAAGCATAAATGTTCCAATTTGCTGGGCAATTTCTTGAACTCTAACCGAAGGAGTTTTACCTGTAATTATTTCCCAGAGTAAAAAAACTGCGTGTCCGCCGTCCAAGGCAGGAATTGGTAAGGCATTCATAAAAGCTAACGACATAGAAAGTAAACCTGTAAGCATCCAAAAACGATTCCAGTCCCACGTTCCGCCAAAAATTTGACTAATTCCAATCGGTCCGCTGATTGCTTTTGAGGCATCAATTTCGTTCTTGAATATTTTACTGAATGCTTTTAAATTATCTGTAATAACGGCAAATGCTTTATTTGTACCTACTCCAATTGATTGCCCAAAGGTATAATCTTCGTGCGTTTCTTTGAGATTAGAGTGTATCTGAGGCATAATCCCAAGTTTGCCATCTTTATTAACAGTTATTTTTAATGAATCCTCTTTTCCTTTTCGTACAAATTTTAAGGAAACTGTTTTATTTTTATTTACTTCTAAATTTTGAGAAAATTCGTGGTAATATCTTATCGGACTGTTATTTACGTGAGTAATACTGTCTCCTTTTTGGATTCCTGCGAGTGTGGCAGGATATACAACCTCAGTAGGAGTTGGTTGCCCTTTGAAGGAAGCGACCATTTTTTTTATGAATGACGGTTTTTCGGCAGGAGTTAAATCTCCAACGTGAAAGGTTACCATTGGGTCTAAAAACCCTCCATTTTTCTTTTTATCAATAATTTTATTAGCAAAATCCTTTGGTATAGTAATATCTATTTGCTTTCCTTCTCTTTCAATAGAAATAGAGGCATTTTCTCCAAGAATGACATCTGGACTATAAATTTCCGAAAATGCTTTAATATCCTTTCCATTTACCGCAACGATTTTATCCCCGTTTTTGAAGCCTAATTTTCTGGCTAATTCACCAGCGGCAACTCCCGTTTTATTTATTTCAGCTTTTGAAATGTAGTTGTTACCATTCTTAAAAGTAAGCACTACGAAAATCAAGATTCCTAAAATAATATTCACAATGATTCCCCCCAACATCACGATTAGGCGTTGCCAAGCGGGTTTTCCTCTAAATTCCCAAGGTTCTGGCGTGGCTGCCAATTTTGAAGCGTCTTGGGTTTCGTCAATCATTCCTGCAATTGACACATAGCCTCCCAAAGGAAACCAACCGATGCCGTATTCAGTATCGCCAACTTTCTTTTTGAAAAGTGAGAAGTTCAACAATGTGGGAACTGGGAAGAGGAAATCGAAGAAAAGATAGAATTTATCTACTCGCATCTTGAACCACTTGGCAGTGATATAATGCCCAAATTCGTGTAAACTAACTAAAATTGACAGTGCTAAAATCAACTGTCCCGCCATTACTAAACCTTCCATT
>JAYUOX010000174.1:0-4682 GCA_043760595.1 Cytophagales bacterium | reverse complement strand
TTCCAAGCATCACCCAAAGCATCTTTGAGTGTCTTTTCAGTTTGCCAGCCTAATATTTCTTTTGATTTTGTACAATCTGCATAAACGGCAATTACATCGCCTTCACGTCTGGGTTTTATGGCATAATCAACTTTTAAACCTGTGGCTACTTCAAAGGCTATAATTACTTCCAAAACCGAACTTCCTTTACCCGTTCCGATATTGAAAAAATCGTAATAACGCCCTTCTGGTTGTTTCAGTAGCAAGTTTAATGCCGAGACGTGGGCTTTTGCCAAATCAACCACGTGGATATAATCACGAACCGCAGTTCCATCTGGCGTATCATAATCATTACCATAAACTGCCAATTGTCCACGAATTCCTGCCACAGATTGGGTAAGAAATGGAACAAGATTGGCAGGAGTTCCGATAGGCAATTCACCGATTAAACAACTTTCATGGGCTCCAATTGGGTTAAAATATCGCAATGAAATGGCTTGTAAGTCGTTGGTACTCTGCACGGTATCTTTAATGATGGATTCACAAATTTGTTTGGTATTTCCGTAGGGAGAAGTGGCAGGTTTTACGGATGAATTTTCCGTAACTGGTAGCAAATCTGGTTCACCATAAACTGTACAAGAAGACGAAAAAACTAAATTACTTACCTTGTGTTCTAACATTTTCTCCAACATCAAAACCGTGGCAGAAACGTTGTTTCGGTAGTATTTAAGCGGTTTTTCTACGGATTCACCCACGGCTTTGGCAGCGGCGAAGTGAATGATTCCATCAACTTTTTGTTCGGTGAAGACTTTATCCCAAGTGGTAGAATCGTTGATGTCAGCCTCATAACATTTGACTGATTTGCCAATAATCTGTTCGATGCCTGCAAGGGCTTTTTTATCAGAATTAGAAAAATTATCTAAAATAATAGACTCAAAACCGAAGTTGTGAAGTTCAACTACTGTATGTGAGCCTATAAATCCAGCTCCGCCTGTAACTAATATTTTCATGAAGAATGCCCTTTAAATCTAAGGGTATGATATTTGATTAGAAGTAATTTATGTGTACAAACACAAATTTACAACAAAGCATTCTTAGAAAAAACTATCTTTTTGTTTTTCGCTTAAACGGTCAATGAAAGAACATTTGAAGATGATTTGCCATTCTCAAAAAGAAATTGTATTTTCAATAAAAATTACACGTGACAGACATGAAACAATCAGAAATTAAAGCCTTAATCTCCTTGTTGGATGATGAAGATTATGAAGTTTTAAACCATGTAGAAACTAAAATTCGCTCAATGGGCGACACCGTGATTCCGTATTTGGAAGACCGTTGGGAAGAGTCATCTCTTAGTCCTTTGATGCAGAAGAAATTAGAAGATTTAATCCATGATTTACAGTACAATGCCTTCTACGACCGCCTCCTAAATTGGCGAAATACTGGCTCAGAAGACCTTTTGGAAGGAATGTGGGCAATTGCAACTTATCAATATCCAGAACTTTCCTTAGAAAAACTTCGTCAGGATGTGGAGCAAATTTACTATGAAGTTTGGCTTGAAATCAGGGAAGGAATGCACCCAATGGATCAGATAAAAACCTTGAATTCGGTAATATTTGGGAAGTTGAAATTTGGAGCAAATACCAAACATTTCCACTCAGCTTCAAACTCTATGTTGAATATTGTGATTGACTTGAAAAAAGGAAATCCCATTTCACTTTGTGTGATTTATCTATTGGTGGCTCAAAAATTAAACTTACCGATTTGGGGCGTAAATCTGCCAAATTTGTTCATTCTGACATATAAATCGGGTAATATGCAGTTTTATATTAATGTATTTAATCGTGGATTGGTTTTCAGTAGGGTGGATATTGATAATTACATTGCTCAATATAATTTTCCACAAAATGAGATTTTTTATCAACCTTGTAACAATTTGGATATTATCAGAAGAGTGTTGAGAAATTTGACTTTGGCTTTTGAGAAAGTGGGGGATGATGATAAGGTGAAAGAGATTGAGAGGGCTTTGCAGGAGATGATGCGTGAATAGTTGATTAGTTATTGGTTATTAGTTACTGGAAAGTTTGCAACTAAGGAACTATAATTTCAAGGAGGGAATTTTTAAATAACCAATAACCAATAACCAATAACCAATAACTAAACCGTTGCCGTAACCACATAATCCCCCACATAAAAAACCTCCAATTGATGTTCTGTTTTTAAAACTCCATCAATAAAAATTTCTCCTTTCACCATCGTAGGTTTACCTTCAAAAGGTTCGATGTAAATATTTTCTTTAAACGAAAGATTCTTTTTGCCATACCATTTATACAAACTCTCTTTGGCACACCAATAAATACACATTCTGAGGAGGTCATCGTCTGCATGGAGGCGTTCAGATTCGGAGAGAAATTTATGAGCTACTCGGCTTAATTTATCGGATATTTTCTCAATATCAACCCCTACTTCTTCATCCAAGCTCACTATCGCAACGGCATAATTACAGGTATGTGAAAGTGATACAAATCCCTGAATATCAGAAAGATATGGATTATTATGTTCGTCTTTTTCGATGCCCTGATAGTTGTGTTCTAATAACTCAACCGTGTATTTTACACAAGTACGGCTCGCCAACCACTCCAACTGTTTGATGGGGTGAGTTGCATTGGAAACATTTGCTAAATTCTCTTCTTTTATACCAAGATATTTTAGAAAAAAATCAGCATTTTCTTCAATTTTCCAGAGGGTGATGATACAATTTTCTGAGATATTTTTAGAGAAAATTATGGGCATTTTTGGGGTTTGGGGAGGATACTAAACAAGGAAATAATTATTTTTTTTGCAATATTATTTCATATTCATTGCTTTCACTTAAAACAAGTGGCAGGGTGAAGTCAGATGATTCAGGAAAAGCGGCTAATTTGTTGTAGCTATAATATTTTGTACTATCAAGAATCATACTGCCTTTTTTAAAAGATTTAAGTTTGTATAAATTAAAAGGGAATTTTTCACTAAACCCAAATGATGAAAATACATCTCCGTCTTTGATAGAAATTGTTTTTGAAAATTCAGTTTTTCCATTTACATCAGTTTGGCTTTCACCCTCAAATAAAGTTTCTCGTTTTGAACTCCCTAAGTATACTAAGCCAGTTGCAGAATAACGGTAAGCATCAAATTTGAATGGAATATTTTGGATTGGATTTCCTTTTTCATCCTTTACTATCACTTTTACAATAGTTGACGGAGGTAAGTTTTCCTGACAAGATTGAAAAATTATGGTCAGCAAAACCAAAAGTTTTATTCGTCCCGTGGCTGGTCTCCCGACCAGCCATCGTGCGACAGCAACGTCCCGAGTAGGTTAGTGTTTAAGTGTAACATATTCGTTATCAGTAATTTATGTTCAAAACCTCTCCATAAAGTGCGTTATAAATCCAAAATCATCAACGCCAGTCTCATAAAATTTGGCAGAAGACCAGTAATAATTCTCGGGTCTATCAGCCAAATTCCATCTTTCGTGTAAGGGATTCAAATGTACATAATCTAATTTCTGTAACATCATTTCTCGTGAAAAAATTTTGATTGCCAAAGGGTCTCTTTGCCAAAATTGATAGGCTCTATCATTTTTATCAGAAATGAAACAGTCCAGTTCAAGAATTTGGGGGTGATTTGCTTGTAGTTCACGCTTGAATTGGTGTGCAGTGAATTTGGTAAAACTGGTATCGGGTAATTCTTTTCCATTCATACAATTTAGCTCCCAGATAATGTGGATGTGATTTGGCATTATGACGAAGCCATACACGACAATTAACTTTCTTTCAACCAAATTTTTCAAACAATCTATTATAATAGTCTTCATATTATCTGTCTTAAATAGATTTTTCCATGACACTACGGTTGATGTATAAAAGTATACCTCGTTAAAATCCATGTGTGAGTTTCGTATCTGTGATTGTTGCATTGTTATTTTGGTTAAATGATTGCTTGGTGTGTATGCTTACGCACGATGTCTGGTCGGGAGACCAGCCACGGGGACGTAGTTTTTGCTACCAGTTCTTCAAAATGTTGTCATTCCCTGCAAAATAAAGTAATTTCGCTGATAATTACTTCCTAATCCCTAATTACCCAATCCCTAAAACCCCATGCAAGTAGAAAAAATAGATACATTTTCAGGACATCGTGATTGTGTTTATACGCTTGAAGGGGCTTCTGAATCTAATCAGTTTTTTTCGGCGGGTGGTGATGGTTTGGTGGTTCGTTGGGATTTGAGTAAACCCGATGCAGGAGAATTATTCGCTCAAATTCCAGCTTCAATTTATGCTTTGTGTTTTGATAAATTCAGAAACCAGCTTTGGATAGGGCAAAATTTTGACGGAATTCATCTGGTTGATGTTGAAACGCAACAAGAAATTAAGTCCATAAAAATTACTTCTTCGTCTATTTTTGACATAAAAATCCACGAAAATAATGCCTTCGTTGGGCTTTCAGATGGAACGATTGTGGTGATGGATGTTGAGAATTTTGTCGTTAAAAAACATATCAAAGCATCCGATAAAAGTGTTAGAAATATTGCCATTAACTCATTTTCGAGCGAATTTGTAGTCGCATACAGCGATTTTTCGGTAAAAGTCTTTGATTTGCAGGATTTTTCCTTGAAATTAGTGGTAAATCAACATATCAATTCAGTTTTTACGGTTTGTTATTCG
>JAYUOX010000173.1:0-4686 GCA_043760595.1 Cytophagales bacterium | reverse complement strand
CTCAAAATAATTGTGGATGAAATTCCAACCTTAAAAATCATTGCGAGCGGCTCATCAGCCTTTGATTTGAGCAATAATTTAGGTGAACCATTGGTAGGACGAGCTTATTGGCATGAGATGTTTCCAGTAAGTCAGGAAGAAATAAGTTTTCATGAAAATTACTTAGAAACCCGTAGAAATTTGGACGAAAGACTAATCTATGGAAGTTATCCAGAGGTTTATTTATTACCTAATGTTTATGATAAAGAAAATTATTTGAGAGAGTTAGTTATTTCCTATTTATTGAAAGATATTATCAGTTTTGATGGCATCAGAAATTCGTCCAAAGTGTTTGATTTGCTAAAATTAATTGCTTTTCAGATGGGTAAAGAAGTTTCATTATTAGAATTGGCAAAACAATTAGAAATGAGTAAAAACACCGTTGAAAAGTATTTAAACCTCTTAGAAAAAGTGTATGTATTGAAGCAAATAAGAGGTTTCAATAAGAATTTAAGGAAAGAAATAACAAAAAGTTCACGGTGGTATTTTTGGGATAACGGAGTTCGTAACGCTGTAATCGGTGATTTTAGAAATATATCTTTTAGAAATGATGTGGGCGAGTTATGGGAGAACTATTTAATGACCGAACGAATTAAGAAAAATAAATATGAACGGAATTATAAAGAAACCTACTTTTGGCGAACTTATGACCAACAAGAAATTGATTGTATAGAAGTAAAAAACCAAGAAATTGAAGCCTTTGAATTCAAATGGGGCAACAAAAAAACAAATATTCCCAAAGCATTTGCAGAGGCATATCCAGAGGCAAAATTTACGGTTATTTCCAAAGAAAATTACTTGGATTTTATTCAATAAATTATTCCTTTTCAGCTCAATTATCCCCCAATCAACCCCATCAAATCAACTTTCCGCCTTCGGGAAACGTCTAATTCTGTTCCGTTGGATAACACGACGCTTCCGCCATCACCTCTGACGTACTCGTGGATATGTTGAAGATTGATAATGGTGGAGTGGTGAATCCTGCAAAAGTCGTAAACCAACAACATTTCTTCAAAATCTCCAATCGAACGACTGGTTATAACCGATTGATTATCAACTAAATGCAGTTTTGAATAACTATTATCCGACTCAATCCAAAGAATATCTTGAATCGGAACGAACACCATTCCTTTTGGCGTATGAACGGTGATTTTATTATATTTTGCCTGTAATCTTGAATGTTTTAAGTTCTTTTCTTGCAGTTTTTGATTCAGTTTTTCAACTGAACTCACCAACTCTTTTCTATCCACGGGTTTCAGCAAAAAGTCAAATGCACAAACTCTGAAAGCATCAACGGCATATTTCTGATAGGCAGTCGTGTAAATAATTTCGGTGGAAGTAAGATTGGCTTTTTGGGCGAACGTTATGCCGTTCATATTGGGCATTTCGATGTCCAAAAAAATCACATCAACGTCCATTTTATCAATTTCTCGAAGGGCTTCTTGAGGCAACAGATAGGTTTTTACCACATTCAAAGAAGGCACAAACAGCTCAATTTTTGCCAAAAGAGACTCAATACAAGAAACTTCATCATCAATAATTATTGCGTTCATTTTGGTTCTGGGTTCTATGTACTGTAGTTCTGAGTTTTCCAAGGTCGCATTTTTTGCCTCAACAAAGAACACAGAACCAAGAACTAAGAACCAATAAGAAGCGGTAATTTAATTTCAACTTGTGTTCCTTCTGCCAAATCACTCACTATTGTTTCCATTTTGTTTCCGTAGATGGCTTGGTAAGTATGAATTCGTTCCAGCGTTACGTTGACACCCATGGATTTATGACTCGCTTGTCGTTGTTCGTTGATGATGGCGGATGCTTTTCTGCCGATGCCATTATCTTGGATTTGGCAAAACAAAATATCTTCTCCCGATTCATTTTTTATCTTCTTCAAAATAATCGAAACAAGTCCTTTTCGTTCCGTTAAATGCCTGATTCCGTGCAAGATAGCGTTTTCAACAAAAGGTTGAAGCACCAACGATGGAATCTGATAATCATTCGCCATTAACTCAGGTTCAATATCAAAATAAGACACAAAAGAATGAGAAAAACGTTCTTGTTCGAGTTCGATATAGAGTTTGAGCGTTTGAATTTCTTGTTCAATACTAATGGTCTGACTTTCAGAGTTTTCTAAGATTTTACGAATCAATTTTGAGAATTTTTGCAGATAATCCGAAGCCTCCAAAAACTTTTTCCTCAGAATATACGCATCAATCGTATTCATACAATTAAAGATAAAATGCGGATTCATTTGAGCTCGCAGTGCTTTAATTTCAAGTTCGTGGCGGACGGATTGCAGGCGGAGTTGTTGGCGGAGGCGGATTAGGGATAGGAAGTAGAAAATTAGTCCTAATATTACTGATAATGACAACAAAACTATCGGCATAAACCACCATTTTTCATAAAAATCTGTTTCTATTGAAAACTTAATTGTAGCTCTATTTTGAGTATTTTTGGCTTCAAAAAAAATTAACTCATAATTCCCACCCGTCAAATTAAAAAGATTTATGGAATTAGTATTATCCAGATTAAGTGTATCATACATTTTTAGCGTTTCTGACAAAAAGCAAAGTAGTTTTGTATTTGGATTCTTAGTTTTTACTTTAATTCTTATCAACGTTGGAACAGAAGATATATTAATCGGTTTAGATAAATTCCATGACGAATCTTGTACATCTTTAAAGTTTAGCCCTCTTCTCGTCAAAAACTCAATGATTTTTATTGAGTCTCTTTCTTTTTTTGGAATTGATTGAGCAAAAACATCAAAAAAAGTAAGTGAACAGAAGATATAAAGTTGTAACCTACTGCATTTGTTCATGTGGTTTTAACTTGAAAAAAATATAAGAGTATAATAATATCGAAAAAAACATAAAATAGGAATACAGTATTCCTTCTTGTATGGTTAGTGTGGCATGATTTTGTGTATCTGATAAAAAAATTCTCAAAAAAACATCAATCAGTTTGACAAAAAACTGTAATCCAAGAGTTAATGAAAACAATAAATATTCAGTATAAAAAGGTTCGCCTTTTCTTTCATCGGCCACAAAATTTATTGTAAAATAATATGTGCTTACAACAAATATGATTAAATCTATCCATCCACCAGATAAAAAATTAAAGTCTTTATTTTCTCCAAAAGAAATATAATCCATAACAACAATGATACTATTTATTATAATTAAAAAAATTATTATTTGCTTTTCAACTTTTGACATCAACAAATAATAAAACGAAAGTAAGATAAATAAACTGCCAAAGAAACTGTGTAAATAGTGTAGAAAAAGATTATTTTGACTCATGTTGTACAAGTATAAACTTAACCAATAAATTGACCAATCCAATATTAAAAAAATCAGAATTAGCTTAATAGAAATTGATATTTTGTACCAATTTTTTAAGCCATAAAAAATTGGTACAAAAGGTATAATTAATTCAACAAAAATTGTAAAATTGTAATAGAATTTAAATAAAGTCATATAAAAGTATTCATTACGATTGGTCTTTGGGACATCCAGCAGCACGTGGACAATCAATTTCACTACAAGCGTACCTAACCTCACTAAAATCAATGTCCCCAATTGGATTTCCAAAAAACTGAAATGCTGGTGTCAAATGCTGAGTTAAATTTGGTTCAAGTGAAACTGAAACAATACTATTAATAGTTTTATTTTCATTCAAAATATTATCAATTCTCTTCGTCCCAACGATGTTACCTTCATTGGCGAAAATTATATCGTTATTGTGTGTAATCGCCCAATTTGGCAAATTTTCATTGAATGGATTTGAACCTGTTACCGAAATTCTTTTTACAATAACTTCATCGTCAATTAAATCTAATAACCTTATATTTTTACTATTTACAAATTCAATATCGTCATTTCTAATACTTTTACCATACCCCAATCCATAAGAAATTTTTGTATATGCAATATTATCACCCGCTACTGTAACTGGTACTGTTGAGGTTACATCATTGATAATTGCATTTTGTCTTTTCATAATCGTCCTAATTCTGTAATAGGCAAATTGTTCAAATGGTGCGTCAGAACGAGTAAACTCAGTATCAAATGCTAAACAAAATGAAAATCCATACACCTCAAATTTACCTTTATCAGCATCAAAATGCGAGGAATTAAACTCGTCTAACCATTTAATAATATTCCCAAATCTGTCTTCTTGTTCACCCCTAAAAAGTAAATCCCAACTTCGTATAGAAATTGAAAAATTAGGTTGAAATGGAGGTCTTTTAGTTACTTTTTGACTAAATTCCTTTACTTTTTCATCGAAAGAAATAAAATCAGTAATTTCAATCAAACCTTCATTACCTTGTAACAAAGGGAAATTTGATACATCATAAGTTGCCATATTTTTTGTCTTAGGGGTTTTAAAATTCACCAAACATAAACAAAATATTCTGCAAAGTCCTATAAACTTATTTAACGGTACTTTCAACCCTTTTTCAATCAAAATTCACCCCAAAACCAATAAACCTACCACTTTTTACGTATATGCTTGGTAATAAGTAAAACCATTCCCAAATGAAAAAACTCCTACTAATTTTATCTTTTCTGTTACTCCAATATGAAAATTCGTTTGCCCAAACCACCAAATTTACCATCAGCGGAACGGTGAAGGAAAGCGGAAGTGGCG
>JAYUOX010000172.1:0-40277 GCA_043760595.1 Cytophagales bacterium | reverse complement strand
GGATTATAGGATTTAATGATTTTCATGATTTTTATCCTGCTATTCCTTAAATCTTGTAAATCCTGATTCAGACAAAATAAAGTTTTCTGAACACTATTGGTAACAAAATAATCTCATTCCTTTAAATTTAGAAATCCCCAAAATGCTAATCAACCTAAAACAAACCCTCCTCGACCTCACAAAACCCCGAATCATGGGGATTTTGAACATTACACCCGATTCTTTTTATGAAGGAATTATCAGCAAAACCTCTTATCTTTACTAATCAAAAAACAAGTATTATGATAATAACAGAATCAAATATTGAAAAGATTAATGACACTTTTACGCAAGTGAAAAGTATCTCTTTTACTGAGAAAAAGAATGCCCTTCACTCAGAGGAGATTGTTAATGCGTTTCTTGACAAAATCTTAGAACTAAAACGTATTATAGATAAAAAGACTCAAAATATTACGAAACTCAATACGCAATTAGAAGAACTCACATGGTTTTCTGATTTGGATGATGAGTGTTTAATGAAAGTGAACGAGATTATTTCATTGTGTAATGATTTACATTCAAGTCTTTTAAAGTTCTATGTTGGTTTAAATACTTTCATTAAAAAAGGCATTGCAAAGGCTGAAATTAAAGAATTAAAAGAGGCAATTGCTGATTTAAAAGAAATTACCCAAGACGTAGAATCTCGCTTTTTCTTCCTACCCCAGATGCTCATATTTACCGAAACCACAAAAGAACTTGAACTTACATCATGAAGATTTTTTGTATTGAAGGATTCAAGTTAGAGTTTGAAAAATTGTTAGGCAAAAAGTCCTATAAGACTATCGAGAAAGACATCGTTGAGTATTTTTTTGACAAAGACATCGAGGAAATTTGTTCAGGTACACGCCTCAACAATAGCGATGATTGTCCATACATCAAAAAACGATTGAAAGGAAGTGGTGGTTTTCGTTTGTATTACTACATAATTATCAAAAACGATTGTCTTTATTTGATGTTTGTTCATCCTAAAACAGGCTCTTTGGGTTCTTCAAATATTACGGATGAACACAAAGCTAACATTTATAAAGATGTTTTGGAAAGTATCAAAACTAATGATTTATATCTTGTCTCGAAGGTTGATAATAAAATAGTATTTGAAAAATTAGTGGTTAGGATTTAGGTGTTAGTAAACCATTAATCATCAATTACTTACCCATAAAATCCCACCATGCTAATCAACCTAAAACAAACCCTCCTCGACCTCACAAAACCCCGAATCATGGGGATTTTGAACATTACACCCGATTCTTTTTATGAAGGAAGTCGCTTTACTGATTTGTCTAAAATCTTAACCCAAACCGAAAAAATGCTTTCGGCGGGTGCAGCGTTTTTGGATATTGGCGGACATTCTACTCGCCCAGGGGCATCGCCCGTGAGTGAGGATGAAGAACTCAAACGGGTTTTGCCAGTGGTGGAGGCAATTATCCATAATTTCCCCGAAACCTCCATTTCGATTGATACTTTTAGGGCTTCCGTAGCTCAACAATGCGTGGAAGCGGGTGCGGTAATAGTCAATGATGTTTCGGGCGGGAGTTTGGATAATAAAATGTTTGAAACCGTAGCAAAATTAAACGTGCCTTACGTATTAATGCACAGCCGTGGCACGCCCGAAACGATGAATCAAATGACTGATTATCAGGACTTAGTAACGGATATTTTGGATGATTTGCAACGTAAAATCTATAAATTACGACAGTTAGGACAGAAGGACATCATCATAGATTTGGGCTTTGGTTTTGCCAAAACAGCCGACCAAAATTATGTATTATTGAATCATTTAGGAGACTTTAAACTCTTGGATTGCCCAATGTTGGTAGGCGTTTCGAGAAAGTCCATGATTTGGCGAAAACTCAATATTTCAGCCAATGATTCTTTGAATGGGACTACGGTTTTGAATACGGTTGCATTAATGAAAGGAGCAAATATTTTGCGGGTGCATGACGTGCAAGAGGCGATGGAAGCGGTGAAGTTGATGGAGTTTTTAATAAAGTAGGACAGGTTTCTAACCTGTTCGATGGAACAGGTTAGAAACCTGTCCTACTTTACTAATCCAAATTCTTTTCTCATTTTAAAATGTGGAATCACGCCAAAGAGCAAATAGGATTCCCCAATAATTTCATAACCGATTGAAAGATAGAACTTTACAGCATTTTCACGGGCATCAAGGACAATTTCTTGGATGCCTTTTTGTTGGGCAATATCTTCTAAATAGTTCATCAATAATTTACCCACTCCGCTACCCTGCACTTCGGGCAAAACTGCCACACAACGTACTTGTCCTTGGGTGGGCGTATTGGTTTGCATACGAGCAACGCCGATGATTTGCTGGGTTTCTGAATCAATCACCATCGCATGGTCGGCTTGGTCTTCGTCTGTGAGGATTTCGCTACCCTTTATTTGTCCCCAAGGCTCACGGAGAACTTTGAAACGGAGGTCGTAATATTGCTCCCATTCGGTGGAAGTTGTTGGTATTGAGATAATTAGCATAATAGAAGGGGAGAGAAGGAGGAAGGGAATTAAGGAGGAACGGAGGAAGAGAAGAGAAAAATGATAAATTAAAATATTCTTCCTCCTTTTTTCCATTCCTCCCTTCCTCCTTCTTTTCCTTCCTCCTAAAAATCAAAGTTCTGTTACCTCGCCCGAAACGCCTAATTCCATAAAAAGGCGTTGCCAATAGGCTGAAATGGCTGGATTATTTTTCTTGCGAGAGGCAGTTGGTTCAAACGGTTTTACAATAAAAATTTGGGCTAAACCGATATTCGTCAAATTGGGTTTCATATTCACCACATCCTCTCTTGCCCAACCCACAGCCGCTGCATCATCCACGGGAGGATTGGTATGAAAATCTCTTCGATTCTCGGCTCTCATACTTTCTACCATGTCCGAAAGAAAATAAACTTTAACGTTAAAACCCTTGGCAACTGTTTTATCAATCAGGGGCAATGCTGCCCAAAGGTCTGTATTATCTTTACTTGAAGAGGTATTTTGAGAAGCCAATTGAGCGAAAACAATTTTCTTAAAAATACTTCTTTCTTTTGCCAAGGACATCCCGTATTCTGTCGTAATTGCCTCAGAATCAGTCGAACTTGCTCCTGCTAAGTCCCCTTTCTCGGTTCTACAGACTACCTCGGCAGCTTTGCCTTTGCCTGTATTTTCATGCACAAAATACACTTCTAATTTATCCCCTCTCATTTTTACATTTTCATCAATAAGTTGATTAATAATTTTGGTATATTTTTCATTAATAAACTTTTTGTTGACGTTTACGCTTACCGATTTGTCAATAAAAATCATGGAACAAGTCTTTGCCTCATCGACTTCTTGGTACTTTTTGCCCGCATCCGAGCAACTCAGAATCAGCGAGGAAGGAATAATTACGAAATAGTACTTTAATTGATTTTTCATGGTTGTTTATATTATTACTCGTTAGCAAATAGTCTAAGGTTTAACGAGTCATAAACTACTGAATTAACAGTATTTTGTGAAACTAATCCCTAATCCCTAATTTCTAATTCCTAATTAGTGGTTGATTTTGACTGCAAAATAATCAGATTATTCTTACAATGGTAATTGATTGAGGTTTATTCATTAATTTTAAGACAAAATTTATGATAACCGATACCAATAACGGATAATTGGCAAGAAATAATATGAATCGAAATCAAAAGATATTTAGGTGGGTCTTTGTCATTTTTACGCTTGCGATGGCAGCCATAGCCATACAGATGGGCATGAACACCACCGCCCCATGGAACAAGAAAAAATCAGTTGAACGTGCCTGGGGTGGCGATACACTGAAAGGGAAGTGATTGATTCTCAATGTTCCATAAAAACTTATAGGGGTAAATTTTCTATTATTTGTCATTCTATCAAAATCTAAAATCATTATTCAATAAAAAACTCGCTAATGAAAATCCAAACTACACTCTCACTTTTTTTCTGTTTATTCTTGTGTTACACAGCACATTCTCAGGATTATTTCAAGTCAGATTCCACAAAAAGACAAGCTCAGAATGCTCCTTTGATGCAAATAAAACTCAAAGATGGTACTGTGATAAAAGGTATTATCAGGAGTCAAAATCAGCAAGTGGTAAAAATCGAAACCCAAAATTTAGGAACGGTTGATGTAAATATGCAAAATGTAGCCTACATTACTTCTGCTACCGAAAATTTATCTAATGAAGAGTTATACATTAGTCCCAATCAATATTTTTATAGCACCTCAGCATTTATGTTAAAAGAGAAAGCTGTCGAACTACAAAATATTTATGGGCTTTACAATAACTTTGAATTTGGGGTTTCCAAAAATTTTTCATTGAGTGTTGGAGGGGTTTTAATTCCAACATTTACAGCTTTTCCATTATTGTTTGGTGCTAAATATGGCACTTCCGTCGGAAAGGATGTGGGTATTTTTGTCTCTTCAAAAAACTTTGCCATATTAAGTGGTGGTGGTAGCGGATTTGCGGGGACTATCTCCCCAGGAATCACGTTTGGGAATCCTCTGAACAATATATCACTAAGTGCCAGTTGGGTTTATGCCTCAGGTTCTGGTGGCGGTGGGATTACCTCATCCCCTTCATTTTCATTAGCTGGGAGTTTCAAAATAAGTGAGAAGGCTGCCTTTGTTACAGATAATGTGTTGCTAAGTGGTATTAGCGGTTCTGCCATTGTGTATAGTTTGGGGCTGAAAACATTTGGCAGAAGACAATCTTTTGGATTTGGGATAGTTGGTTTTACTGGTGGTCGTAACAATAATTATGTTCTACCTTACATCAGAGCCAATTTTAATCTGTCGAAAAGATAAAATTATTGAGAAATATCTTTCATACAACGAAAACCTACGTGCATCAGACCTAATGGAGGTATTGCCAATTTTGAGCCCATGAAGAGTCGCAACGATACGCACCTCGACCTTTTCACATTTCACCATGCAAAACACCATCATCCTCTTAGGCTCACCCAATTCTTCTAAGGGCAGACTTGGCAAAATCGCCATCGGTAGAGCCAAAAAATGTCTCGAAATTTTTAATCCAGACACGGGTATGATTCTGTGTACTGGCGGTTTTGGGCTACATTTTAATACTTCTGACAAACCTCATGCAGCGTATTTAAGGCGATATTTGATGAGAAAAGGAATTGCCAAAAACTTCTTTTTACCCTTTGCCGATTCAAGCAATACCGTACAAGATGCTACCAAATCAAAGGAGATTTTATTGGAAAATAATTATCAAAAAGTAACCCTCATCACTACTGAATATCACTTGAAAAGAGTCCAATTAATTTTTGATGAAATCTTGGCAGGAATTGAGAAAACATATGTGGGTGTACCTAATAATATGAGTTTGAAAAGCCTTCGTAAATTTGAAACACATGAAGAAAAAGCAGTAAAAGAAATTTTGAGGAATGGATTATATTATTGAATTTTAATGGTTCTACTGTTTTTTGAACACCACTATGATTTGCAAGGAATTAAGAGTAGAACAGGTTTCCAACCTGTTTATCGGACTCCATGAACAGGTTGAAAACCTGTTCTACTCTTAATCCCGACTATGCGTCCCAGTACAAACCATAGTAAAACCATTTTAATAAAATCAATATTTTGACCTGCCCTGTGAGTGTAATCACCCCAATTTATCGTCTTATCAATAAATTCCCCTTGAATAATTCTATTTAAAAGTTTAAATTTACTAAAATAATTTATGTAGAATTTAATACAATGATAATCAGACGGTTAACTTATATTTTGCCTATCGTTTCATACTTCTTTTTGGCAAGTTGTGGAGGGAATGATATTCCTGCTGAGATAGCAGCCTTTGAGGATAAACTACCCGAGACCATTGACTATAATCTGCACATCAAGCCCATACTTTCAGACAGATGTTTCAAATGTCATGGTCCCGATAAATCCAAAGTTGAAGCAGGTTTGCAGTTGGTTACTTATGATGGGGCGACTGAAAAACTCAAAAGTGGTCAAAGAGCCATCGTTTCGGGCAATATCAATAAAAGTGAATTAGTCAAAAGAATCCTCTCGCACGACCCCGAGGATATGATGCCTACGCCCAAATCTAACCTGACGCTCACGGGTGAAGAAAAAGCCTTGCTCATCAAGTGGATTAAACAAGGGGCTGAATATAAAGAACACTGGTCATTCGCAAAAATCAAAAACCCCGAAATTCCGAAAGTACTTGAAAACCAATGGGTTAAAAACCCAATTGATAATTTTGTTTTACATACCTTAGAAGAAAAGAAAATCAAACATTCTGACCAAGCCGATAAAGAAACGTTGCTAAGAAGGGTGTCAATGGACATCACGGGACTTCCGCCAACAGTACAAGAATTAGACAATTTTTTGAAAGATAAATCGTCAAATGCGTATGAAAAAGTGGTGGATAAACTCTTAAAATCACCCCATTACGGAGAGAAAATTGGCGTAGAATGGTTGGATTTAGGGCGTTATGCCGACTCGCACGGGTATCAAGATGACGGTATGCGAAATGTGTCGCCGTGGAGAGATTGGGTGATAAATTCTTTCAACAAAAATCTACCTTATGATAAATTTGTAACCTATCAATTGGCAGGGGATTTATTACCAAATTCCACCCGTGAACAAAAATTAGCGACTTGTTTTCTTCGTAATCACCCCCAGACCCAAGAGGGTGGCGTAGTGGATGAGGAATATCGTACTGAATACGTTATTGACCGTGTAGGAATGTTTGGGAAGGCATTTTTGGGTTTGACGGTGGAATGTGCCAGATGCCACGACCACAAATATGACCCCATTGCCCAAAAGGAATTTTATCAACTTTCTGCCTTTTTCAACAACAATAACGAAACGGGAATTATACCTTACAACGGTGAAGCATCGCCTTCGGTGATGTTGCCTTCGGCTGAAATTGAGAAAAAATTAGCTTATATCAAAGCTAAAATTGCTCCTTATAATCGTGCCGTTCAGCCTTATCAACCCGTCTATAAACAAGGCTTTGACAAATGGCTTACGGAAGCTCAAAAAAATCCAGCTAAATATGCGGTGAGTAATAAAGATTTAGTGGCTCATTTTCCTTTCGAGAGAAATGTTTTACGGAAAATTACTAAACACGATGATAAATTAAACAAAGATATTAAGGTTTGGGAAAAGAATGCTTCGGGTTATCCAAACTTGGCAGTGGATTCTGTAAACGCCTATATTTCAGGTGATTGGGACAGACGACCTAAGTTTATAAAAGGTAAAGTTGGTAATGGTTTATTATTGAGAGGTGAATGTGGCATTGATTTTCATAAATCATTGGACTTTGAGCGAAATCAGCCTTTTTCCATTAGTCTTTGGATAAATCCGTTGAAGAAAGGCGACAATGGTCCAATTTATAACAGTTCCAATGGTGAGTTTGAGGGATTCAGAGGGTATCGTTGTTGGCTTTTGAAGGACGGCACTTTGCAAATAACATTTAGCTATGTTTACCCCTCAAATTGTATCGATATAATTACCACTGATAAGGTTACTTACAAACAATGGCAGAGTCTGACCCTCACGTATGATGGCAGTAGCAGGGCTTCGGGCATTAAGATTTTTATGGACGGTTCTGAAATGAAAACCAGTATTTTGACCGATAATTTGACCAAGTCTATGGTCTATGGTGAAAATAAATCACACTTTGCTTCATGGACTGATTTTCCGTTGATGATTGGTAAAGAGTTCCGAGAAACGATGGATAATTTTGCGGTGGATGAGTTCAGAATTTACACCCGTCAATTAGCTCCAATCGAAGTCCAAGGGATTGCTAAGAATACTGAACAAGTTTCAAGTATTTTGAAAACCGCTCGCAAGGATTGGACAGAAACCCAAGGGGAAGCATTATTTACTTATTACCGACTCAATTTTGACCCTTATTTTCAAGCATATTCTCGCAATTTAAAGAAACTTAGGGGCATTGAAACAGAGATAGTTACTGATGTAAAAGAAGTAATGACAATGACTGAAAGAACCATACCACGCAAAACTTTTATACTCAATCGTGGAGCGTATGATGCTCTGGATGAGGAAGTTAGCTACGGAGTAATTAGTAAAATTCTGCCTTTTGAAGATAAATTCCCCCGCAACCGTGAAGGTTTAGCTCAGTGGCTTTTGGATGAAAGAAATCCGCTTTTTGCTCGTGTAACTATCAATCGCTTTTGGCAAACTTATTTTGGATATGGTCTTTCAAAATCCAGTGATGATTTTGGTAATCAAGGCGAAATGCCTTCACATCCTGAACTTTTGGATTGGTTAGCAACGCAATTCAGAACCTCAAATTGGGACGTAAAAGCCATGCAAAAACTGATTGTGATGTCAGCAACCTATCAACAATCTTCTCTGAAAAGAAAGGATTTAATGGAAATGGATTCTGACAATAAACTCTTGGCTCGTGGACCAAGTTACCGTTATTCGCACGAACAAATCCGTGATGCCGTTTTGGAAGGTAGTGGTTTGTTGGTTCATAAAATAGGAGGACCGAGTGTTTATCCGTATCAACCTGCGGGCATTTGGGAGGCATTAGCAACTCGTAACGCCACTTCTTACCAACAAAACCACGGAGATTCATTATACCGAAGAGGAATGTACACCATCTGGAAACGTTCATCGCCGCCTCCTTCTGCCATCACTTTTGATGCTCCTGAAAGATATTTTTGCGTAGTAAAACGTCAAAAAACCTCAACGCCTTTGCAGTCGTTAGTGATGATGAATGACCCACAATACAACGAAGCCGCCCGCAAATTAGCCGAGCGAATGATGCGAGAAGGAGGCACAACGCCCGAGGGCAGAATCACGCTGGCATACAAGGCAATGGAGTCACGTTATCCACGAAAGGAAGAGGTTAAAATTCTGAAAGAAATGTATCAGGAAGAATTAATGGACATTCAAAAAAATCCAAAAAGGGGCAAAGAATTACTAAGTATTGGAGAATCTCAGATTGATAAAACCTTGAATCAGAACGAGTTAGCGGCAAATACGGTTTTAGCAATGACGTTGATAAATTTTGATGGAACAGTAATTAAACGGTAAACGGTTCACGGTAAACGGTGAACGGTATCAATCGGTAAACGGTTCACGGTGAACGGTTTGACGTTCAATTGTACCCAAAATAATTTAATTAAAAATTTTAACGCTTAAAAAAGGTAACTTGTACTTAGTGAGTTGTTGTCGTAGATTCCGTTCACCCTTAACCGTGAACCGTTCACCGATTCTTCCGTTCACCGTGTACCGTTCACCTTTTACCGATAAGATGAATCACATACAAGAAGTAGAACATCAACTAAGCCGTCGAGAGTTTTTATTCAAGTCGGGTTTATCGCTTGGGGCAGCCGCTTTGGGGTCAATGCTGAACCCTTTGGAAGCCCTTGCAGGGGATGGTTTTAAAGGTCCACACTTTGCTCCGAAAGCCAAGAGAATTATCTATCTATTTCAGTCGGGAGCTCCCTCGCAATTAGATTTATTTGATTATAAACCCAAATTAAAGCAAATGTTTGGGCAGCAATTACCTGAGTCAATTCGTAATGGACAACGACTCACGGGAATGTCGTCTTCGCAGAAATCCTTTCCTTTGGCGATGGGTAAAGTTCCTTTCCATCAACACGGTCAATCTCGGGCGTGGATAAGTGATTATTTGCCTTATACTCAACAGATTGCGGACGAAGTAACCTTCATCAAAACGATGAACACGGAAGCAATTAACCACGACCCAGCCGTAACGTTTTTTCAAACGGGTAACCAACAGGCGGGTCGTCCGAGTATTGGTTCGTGGGTATCGTATGGTTTAGGTTCTGATAATAAAAATCTCCCAAATTTTTGCGTTTTGTTATCTCGTTCAAACAATTTCGACCAACCGCTTTACGCAAAATTATGGGGAAATGGATTCTTACCCTCTGAACATCAAGGCGTTATGTTTCGTTCTGGCAAAGACCCCGTTTTATATCTGAACGACCCCAACGGTATGGACAGAACCGCCCGTAGAAGGATGTTGGATTATTTAGGAAAATTGCAACACGAACAATTTAACCATGTAAAAGACGTAGAAATAAATTCGAGAGTGAGTCAATACGAAATGGCGTATAGAATGCAGACCTCCGTACCTGAGACTTTGGATATTTCAAAAGAGCCAAACTATATTTTTGATATGTATGGCGAAGATGCTCGTAAGCCTGGCACATTTGCTGCTAACTGTCTATTAGCCAGAAAGTTAGCGGAGAAAGATGTAAAATTTATTCAACTATATCATCAAGGTTGGGATCATCACGGAAATTTACCTTCTGAAATGGCAAAAATCACCAAAGACGTTGATCAAGCCTCGGCAGCTTTATTGAAAGATTTGAAACAACGTGGAATGTTGGACGATACGCTCGTGGTTTGGGGCGGAGAATTTGGACGTACCAATTACTCACAAGGAAAATTAACATTAGACAATTTCGGAAGAGACCACCACCCAAGATGTTTCACGGTTTGGATGGCGGGTGCGGGGGTAAAAAAAGGATTTACTTACGGAGAAACCGATGAATTTGGGTACAACGTAGCCAAAGACCCCGTTCACGTTCACGACTTCCAAGCAACCATTATGCACCTCATGGGCATTGACCACGAAAAAATGACTTTCAAACATCAAGGTCGCCGTTACAGACTTACGGATGTGGCAGGCAAAGTGGTAAAGCCAGTTTTGGTATAGTACAACAACCGCTTAATAAAATAGGGTTTATCAGCCAACGTAATGTGGTTGATAAACCCTATTTTTGTAATAAGATTCCGAAGAAATCGTTTTAAACTCAATCATCAAACTTATCTAAGCCCTTTATGAAATACCTCATTTTAATAATTTTAGCCCTCTCCTGCTTCACTGGATTCTCTCAAAAAACAATTACAGTTTATACAGAACCCTCTGATTTTCAGCATCGTATCTACGGTGGGTCATTGTTCCCATTGGGCGTTCATGCTGGATATGAACTAAAATATAGACGATTACAAATCGCTGGTTTTGTGGGACTGACCCCACGACGCTATCAGACTTTGGTATTTAATATTTTGGAGAGAATTAAAAACGAATATGCCAACGAACTGGGATATTTGAGCAATGTAGCCGAGCCAAAAATCAAGTTTGGGGGTGAAATAAAATTAGATATTGGCAAAAACTTTGCTATCGGAGCAACTGCCCAGACTTTCAACGCAAGCCTGCGAGATACTCCCAAAAATTTAGCCACTGGTATTTTACCCGAGCGATTAGAACAAACTAACAGAGAAATAGATTTTTTTGAAACACAGTCAGGAGGCATCAAAAATCTCTATGAAAACCGAGTTGTGGATGCTTACCTAAATTCTGTATTGGCAGGTCCAGTCATCGAAAAAACAATATGGCTTACCGCTAACGAAACCATTTTTATCAAACTTAAAGCTGCTTATTGGTATGTAATAAAACGGGAAAATGACATTACTAAACAAGATTTCACCCCCGTTGAACAAATTGGACTGGATTATTTCAAACCTATTTTTCTGGGTAAAATAGAAAAAATATCTTCAAAACTTCAAGCTCCAAGTTTTGGCTTGGAATTAGGAATTGCGTTTTAGATTTTTACAAATCTCCCAACATTGGTCTTAATAAAATCTCCTCCAAAACCGTAGAATCGGGTAAACTGTACGCCGTCCAAACTACCTGAGCAATGTCTTGGGGAGCCATAAATCTTTCGGCTGGCAATTCCACCCCCGCCCACGAGTTCGTAAGCGTTGCCCCTGGGAGGATGCTCGTTACCCGTACATGATGAGGTTTTAATTCTTCTCGTAAGACTTTACTCATACCCAACATCGCAAATTTTGAGATACAATATGACCCTCCGTTGGTGTAAGCCGTAATACTTGCGGTTGAACAAATATTAAAAATGTAGCCTTCTTTACGTTCAATCATAGCACCAACCAATGCTCTGGTCAGATGATAAGCACTGTACAGATTGGTCTCAATCATGGCTTCCAAAGTACCTTCGTCTTCGTTATGAATTTGCCCAGGCAAAAAGAACCCAGTATTATTTACGAGTATATCTACCTGATTTACAGTGGCTTTCACAAAATCAGCAAACGCTAACACCTCTGATTTTTTGGACATATCTGCCTTGAAGAAATGGACATTTTCGGGTAATCCTTCTTCCTCAGTTCTTGCACAAATCAAGACTGTAAAACCCTCTTTGGCAAATTTATCTACGATGGCTCTGCCAATACCTTTTGTTCCACCCGTTACTACTATCGTTTTGTTCATTATCTTTGTCATTAAGCTGTAAAGTTAAAGCGTTAAAATTTAGTAACACAGACTTCTGTTTGTTAGTATTGACAAACAAAAGCCCGTATTATTAATCTAACATAAAATAATGTCCAGATTAGGTAGATTTTTGATATTTCTTAGAAAACTTTTTACCAACCGAGAAAAGTTTAAGGTATATGTCGGATTAGTATTTGACGAAGCCGTCCTCATCGGGATAGGTTCATTGTTGATAGTCTCCATTGTATCGTTTTTCTTGGGTGCTGTTACCTGCGTACAAACTGCGGCTAACTTAGATAACCCCTTTGTACCACATTACATCATCAGTTTGATTGTGCGAGATTCTACCATTTTAGAATTTGCCCCAACCATCACAGGTATCGTTTTGGCAGGAAAAGTAGGTTCAAATATTGCAGGAGAATTAGGCACAATGCGAATCACAGAGCAAATTGATGCTTTGGAAGTCATGGGAATCAACTCGACTTCGTATTTAGTTTTACCCAAAATCATTGCTGCCATCGTAGTGTTCCCAATGTTGGTAACACTGGCAGCATTCCTTTCTATTTGGGGAGGATATTTGGCAGGATGGCTTACGGGTGCAATTGCTCCACAAGAATACATCCAAGGAATTCAGTACGAGTTCAAGGCATTCAACGTACCTTTTGCTTTGATAAAATCGGTAGTTTTTGCCTTTTTGATTGTAACTATTTCATCTTTTCAAGGCTATTTTACGAGTGGAGGAGCTTTGGAGGTCGGTCAATCAAGTACAAAGGCTGTTACCAATAGTTGCATTGCCGTTTTGATAGCGGATTATTTACTGGCTCAATTACTGATTACAAATTAATGAGCCATCGGCATTTGGCTATTAGCCTTCAAATCGGAGAGTTTGTTGGTCATATCATATTGACTACTAATTACCCAAAAACGCCCTTTCAAAATTCATTGAAGGGGCGTTTTTATTACTCGTATTGTTTTTAGAAAAGGTTAATGTGAATACTTCGCAAGTAAATAAATAATTTCCGATAAATTGCAAATGTCAGAAGTTTTTTAGGAGAAAGAGGATAATAGAACCAGGAGGAATGCATTTATCATTTAAAATTCAATTCTTTTGCTTACTTCATATTGTATCAATCAATTTTTCTACTAAATTTATGAGACAAGTATTTATCCGATAGCTAAAAACCATAAACCTATGCTTAGTCGAGTTGCCAATTCCATATATTGGATGAATCGGTACATTGAACGTGCCGATAATTACGCCCGTTTTATTTCCGTAAATTTCAACCTTGCCTTAGACTTACCGCCCAATGTCCCCGAACAGTGGAAACCCCTCATCGTGGCGACGGCAGACCATTTCATTTTTGAGCAATGTTATAACGCTCCCACTCGTGAGAATGTGCTGTATTTTATGACATTCGATAATCGAAATCCCAATTCAATCTTGTCATGTTTGTACGAAGCCCGTGAAAACGCCCGTACCATCCGTGAGAGTATTTCTCGAGAAATGTGGGAGTACGTCAATCAGATTTATTGGACAGTCAAAGAGGCAGATTCCGAGAGTAAATCGTGGGAGTTAGCTCGTTACCAAGGTTTTTTGGATAATATCAAATCGGGCAGTCAGTTATTTTATGGTATCGTGGATTCCACCATCACACGGGGCGAAGCATGGCATTTTGGGCGTTTGGGCAGGCTTTTGGAGCGTGCCGACAAAACCACGAGATTTTTGGATGTAAAATATTTTACGCTCTTGCCCGAAATTGATGCCGTAGGTTCACCTCTGGATTTATTGCTTTGGTCGGCAGTTTTGAAGTCCGTAAGTGCCTACAATATGTTTCGTCAGCAATACCAAATTGTGAACTCAACCGCCATCACGGATTTCTTGTTATTAGATAAAAAATTCCCCCGCTCGGTGATGTATTGCATCCGTCAGGCGGAATTATCACTGTACGAAATCTCGGGAACTGCCATAACGAATTCCTATTCAAATCCTGCGGAAAAAGCATTGAGTAAATTGCGGTCAGAAGTAGAATTTTCGGAAGTTAAAGAGATTTTTGACACGGGTTTACATCAATATTTGGATGAATTTCAACAGAAAAATAATGGAGTCGGGGCGGCAATTTTCAAAACATATTTCGATTTAAAACCAGTTATTCAAGAACAAACCCAAAATAGTGTGGTGAATCAGTGAGGAGTTGGTATTTTTGTATCATGAAGAAACAGATTAACTAATTTAGAATACATTAAACAATTGATAATCATGGAATTAATACTTGACATAAAAGAAGAAAGAATTAACTTTTTCCTTGAATTGATTAAACAATTTGATTTTGTCAACATCAAAAATAAAGAAGTTGAAAAACCTTATAATCCAGAATTTGTAGCAAAAATTGAAAGGAGTACCGAAGACTTCAAAGCTGGGAGATATAAGAAAATAGCCACTGCTGATTTATGGAAATAGTTTATACTGATCAAGCAATTGATGACATCATTTATTGGAAGAAAAAACGTAATGACAAAATTCAAAATCGTATTGCTGAACTTGTAGATGCTATTGAAATCGACCCATTTACAGGAATCGGAAAGCCTGAACCACTTAAATACAAGTTGAGTGGAAAATGGTCAAGGAGAATCGACAAAGCAAACAGGATTATATACGAAGTAACAGAAGAATTAATCGTAATTCATTCATTGAAAGGACATTACGACTAAATTTAACCTTACAAAAACAATCAACCACAAAAAATATAATGACATATTGCTTAGGAATAAAAGTGAAAAACGGACTCGTAGCCATTGCCGACAACAGAATCACGGCGGGTACGGAGGTTTACTCAAACAAGAAAGTATCAACCCACCAAATCGGTAATCATACGCTGTTTATTATGACGGCGGGCTTGCGGTCTATCAGAGATAAATCCATCATTTATTTTAATCAGATGACAAAGGAAAAAGGCTTCAAATTTGATTATATGTTTGAAGCTGTAAATGCCTTTGCGGAGATGATTCGTAAGGTTGCAGATGAAGACAAAGCCAGTCTAAAAGCCGAGGGATATAAGTTTAATCTGCACTCAATTGTGGGCGGACAGATGGAAAAAGACGATGAGCATAGACTGTTTTTAGTCTTCCCCGAAGGCAATTGGATTGAAATAAACGAAGGGTTAAAATATCAAATTATCGGTAATTCAAATTACGGTAAATCCTTGTTGAACAGAACGTTAACTTACGAAACTTCCATTGAGGAGGCTCTAAAATTAGGATTTTTATCGTTCGATGCCACCCAAGTAAGTACCAGTGATGTTGACTATCCGATTGACATTGTGGTATATCATAAAGACAGTTTCAGACTCATTGAACACCGTTTAGAAAAAGGTCAAATGGCAGACGTAACTAAACAATGGAAGGAACTTATGCAGACATCTGTGGATAGCTTGCAGAGTGAGTGGATTAGTGATATATTGGGAGTTTAGGGATTTAGGGGTTAGAGGGGTTTAGGGTTAAAAAAAACTACCCATAGTCCTCTAATTCCTAAACCCCATCACCCCTCTAACCCCTAAATCCCATCAACCCCTAAACCCCATGACCATAAAAATAGAACACGAACTTCTTTACGAATATACCGATACGGTTCATTTAGAGCCACATTATTTGTATTTACAACCAAAACGAAGTTCACTTTTGTCCCTAAAATCTTACCAACTCGAAGTAAATCCACAGCCTGATATTGTGGCTAAAAACCTTGATGCAACTGATAATACCCAACAAATTCTATTCTTTAGTAAACCCACAACCCAACTTCACATCAAGGCAACATCCGTCGTGGAGACTACGGAATTTAATCCGCTTTCATTCGTTTATCATCCTTTTCAGAATAGCCAATTACCAATAACGTACAGTGAACAATTACAACAAACTTTATCTCATTATCTCGTAAAAAGGGACGTAACAACGCTCATCGACCAAACTGCAAGGCAAATTGCAGGGAACGTTAATTGGAACACAACTTCATTTCTGACGGAACTCAATAAGTTTATCAATACTTTCGACTACGAAGTTAGAGAAGATGGACAGCCCAATTCACCCGAAATGACGCTTTTGAGTCGCAAAGGCTCGTGTCGTGATTATTCAGTATTGTTTATGGCGATGTGCCGAGTGATGGGCATTGCTGCTCGTTTTGTGAGTGGTTATTATTGCAGCGACCCTGCCCAAGTACAATATCTTCACGCTTGGGTGGAGGTATATCTCCCAGGCGGAGGTTGGCGTGGATTTGACCCTACCCAAAACTGTTTAGTTTCTGGAAAACACATTCCATTGGGTGCATCGGCAATATCTCAGGCAGTTACGCCCGTGTATGGGACGTATCGTGGGAGTGCGAAGGGGAGTTTTTTGACGAAGGTTAAGTTGATTGAAATGTAAAAGCCCTCGTTTGATACGAAGGCTTTTTTGAAAATGTTATTTGGTAAATTCAATTTTCAATTCAGTTGTTATTATTTTTGTAGGCTTTATCTCTTTTTGTGCTTCACGCATACCCCAAATTTTACGAATATCATACCTTTTTTTATTGGCGATTATATAAGGTATTTCCATAGACATTTGTTTATTGGTGGTGCTATCCAAAAGAACTTTATTCTCAGGATAACTTAACGAATAATCAACTTTATAAAAATATACTGAAAACTCGTTTGAAGAATTGATGTAATCTCTTAATGTTGCTTTCATATCTGGATCAACGAGATTATTAAGCTCTGTTTTGTTGGAACAGGCTGATAAAAAGGTAATCAAAGTTAATAACAGAGTTATTTTCATTGTCCAAATTTTATTGAAAAACAAAAGCTCTCGCAGATTGCAAGAGCTTTTATGCTAACTATTTGTTAAAATACAAATATGCTTTCGTAAAAATCGTACTATTATTGGGGTATTCAAAACTCTGAGTACCCAATAATCTTAACTCAAATAATTGCCCTCTAAATTCTAAGGTTGTATCTTTTATGATTAGCTCCGAACTTTTTCCTATACCTATCAAGGCATTTTTACGAGTTTTATAATCATATTGGTAAATTTCAACATCATAAATCTCTTTTTGAGTTAATCTACTTTTATACCATTCGATAGTTTCTAAGAGTTCTAATTCTTCTTTGGATTGTTTGTTGCATCCAGAGAATAGAAAAAGTAAATAAAGTAAAATTAAGAGAGGCTTTTTCATAATTATTTTTATTTTGTTTGACCAACTATTTGCATTGCACCACTTGAATATGGACCATCAGGTTTAGCGAAACCTACTTTATCTGTATAGTACATTATAAACTCAGCCAGATTATCAGAATTATTAGTTGAAGTAACTTTTACTGATGAAGTTAAAGAAAAACTTGCACTGATGTTGAAAAAATTAGGGTCTTTTTCAGATCCATTCTGACCGAACCCAGCGTTAAATCCAGTTGTTAATGACTTAAATGTTTCTGTAACTTCACCGTTATCATGCTCAATGATAACATACTTCACAGCGTCACCATACCTAAATAAACTCCATTGAAATCCAGATTCTCCAACATAAAGCCAATTACCTTTAAATAATTCAGGAATAGTTTCATTACTACCAAAATAAGTACTTGAACCCCAAACTTGTCCATTGTTTACTGAGTTGAAAAAATCTTGTATCCCCTGCCAATATCCATTATTCCAATTAAAATGAGGACTCGCACCATTGTAAGAATAGTTTGTCTCAACAGATCTGATAGTTGTTAAACCATTAAATTCACTGGTAGTTTTTCCTCCAAGTATTCTAGTTATCTCAAATTCTAAATTACCCTCTGTCCATGACTCAGAAACATAATTTGCTTGTCCTTGGTCTGCAAGCCTTACGTACTCTATTCTATCTTTGACCTGATTATTAAAGTCACCATTTTTTTTAAAGTAAATAGCTTGCCTATTAGACTTACTCGGAAGAAATAAGTTTACGTAAATTTCAGGTACTCTGTTAAATGGGTCATCAAAAGAAGAAATATTAAATGACTGATTTGTTGAAGGTCCAAAAACCGCAGTAATATCATTTATATCTATATACTGATTTGTTGACAAATTTCCAGAATATTGAACTTTATCTACCCAATTATCTATCCTACTGGATTTAGATTTATTGACATACGCATCATTTCTGTAAAAATATTGAACTTCGGTACTTTGAAGGCATGGAATCCAATCTTGTTCTATTTTTTCTCTACCATTTTTGGAACTACTAATCATCTCAATACGTTCGCTATCTTCAACTACAATCATGATTTGATTTGGATGTTTAAAAGCATCCAAAATATGCTCATTACCATCTGAATCATAAGCACTTATTAATTTATTATCATTTTTTAATTGCTTACTTCCCAAAACAGCTACAAGTGGGATTTGTGATTCAGTATTCCAATCAATAATTGATTTATTTTTTAATTCAGGAATTAGAAAATTTAACAATGGTAATTTTCCAGTAGCTATATCAATTGAAGATGACGTTTCATTTAAGATTTGTCTAAATGTTTTTTGTCCATCAACTAAATCATTTTTACTTTTTGCCCACAAAATGTCTGAATCATTATCAAACCGCTTCATTGCCTCAGTTTTCATATACTTTCTGAGTTCCACATTTCTCGCTAAACTTTTTGCTAAAATTTTAGCTACTTCAATTCTTGCTTTATCCTGTTCTTCAACAGAGACATTTTTCGATACCCCTCCACTCGGAGGATTATCCAAATTACTAAGTTCATCTTTACAAGAGAACACAGACAGGCTTAGACAAGCCGTTACAATCGCAAGAAATTTCTTGCTGATACGAAGATTTTTCATACCTTTACATTGGTTTTAGTTAGACAATTGAGACCTCGCCCTGTCGTCGAACGCCAATTTGAGACAGGGCATTTTTGTTTTTTCGTAATGATTCGTTCACACGCTAAAACATTTCAAAGGTAGTTGTCTTTCTAAACCTTGTCAAGGGAAAGAATCGGTAAGAATCGAACATTTAAGTTCCATAAAATTTTTCTTTGATGAGTTTGTAGGTTTTTGGACAGATTAACGATTTACCATCCAAAATGATGTCATTCTTTTTAATCCAAATTCTGAGTGTTTTAGGAGTTATACCAAATTCTGAGGTAATTTCTTGTCGAGTTCTTATTTTTTCCATGAGTTTAAATAGTTAAGGGTTTATAGAATTTCAAGCGAAAATTACTCAAAAATATTCTATCATACTAATATAATAGTCAAAAAAACATGATGAAAAAAAAAAATGGGTTGAAGATTTTGGACTAATTATTAGCCTATCCATTTCTTAATCTCAGTTATTCAATAATTATGCAAAATTTTATTTACCTAAACGGAGAAATCCTCCCCACCGAAAAAGCTCAACTCCACGTCTCAGACCTTGGTTTATTGAGAGGCTACGGCATTTTTGACTTCTTTCGTGCCATTGATGGACAAGCCGTTTTTATCGAAGACCATTTAGATAGATTCCATAATTCTGCCAAATTGATGGGCTTGCCAATTCCAGAATCAAGGGATAAATTACGTGAAATTATCTACGAAATTATCCGCCTGAATCCTCATAAACTCTTGGGTGTCAAGATGATAATGACGGGCGGATATTCAGAAGATGGTTATACGCCCTCGCCAAAATCTAACTTAATCGTGATGGGAAAACCTTTTGAATTCAAGCCTGCCGATGTGGGTATGAAATTAATGAGTTTGGAATACCGAAGAGAGATTCCAGAGATAAAAACCTTGAATTATATCGTACCCATCAGAGCCTTGCAACAGATGAAAGCCGTTGGGGCGGATGATTTATTGTATCACCAAAACGGTAAAATTTCAGAATCTTCACGGAGTAATATTTTTATCGTAAAAGGTGAAAAAATCATCACCCCTTTGGATGGTGCATTGTTTGGCGTAACGAGAAAACATATCCTTAATTTTGCCAAAAACCATTTCACCGTAGAAGAAAGAGACGTAAGTACGCAAGAATATTTTGAGGCAGATGAAGTATTTACTACGGGAAGTACCAAGCGGATTGTCGCCATCACACAGACTGATAATCAAGTATTTAGCGATGGGAAAGTGGGTAAGATTACGAAGAAATTACAGGATTTATTTTTAGAAGAGGAAAAGAAATCGTAGTAAGTAGCTGTAGGCGTTTGACTATAGGTTATCAGCTTAAAAATCAACAAGTTAATTACTGATATTACGCAAATTCTTAAGGTTGAGCATCTCCGATGCTAAAATTACTGTTTTATACTTTCTACAAAGGTTATACCTCTCCGAGGTAGTTGACCACAGATTACCTCGGATAGGTATAACCTTTGTAGAAATGAAAACGGTAGTCAAAATAGCATCGGAGATGCTCAACCTTAAATTCTGCGTAACAACAGTGAATTAATTGAAAAAATCAATTATATAATGTTAGTTAATTTTGGTTCTACTACGATTCGTCGGGATGACAAATTCCGTATAAATTGTAAAAGAACCAAGCATTCACAACAAAACCTGACGGTCAATTGACCATCAGGTTTTTTATTTTGCTATATTCGTAGAGTATTACCAAATAATCCATCGTAAAATAAGAAAAGCTATGAAAAAACTGCTAATAATTTTTGTGTTGGGAATGATGATGTTGGGGTGTTCTGGAAAGAATAAAGAGAATATGGATGCTAAGGCAGAAGCAATGGTTAGTGATATGGTTATTACTCCTCCGTCATCCATTTCAGAAAAAAAATTACCATCCAAACCAGAACAGGCAGCCACCCAAAAGAAAATCATCCACACCGCCGATATTCGTTTTAAAGTAGAGGATTTAAAAAAAGCCGAAAGTGCCATAGAAGCCCGTATAAAGGCAATGGGTGGGTATATTTCAAATGAAAATCAAAATCGTCAGAGTGGAAATTTGGAAAATTCTTGGACAGTCAGAATCCCTGCGGAGAAGTTTGAAGCCTTTTTGGGAGATGTTGAAAAGGAGTCCATTTATGTAGATTCCAAGAACGTTTCTGCCGAAGACGTAACGGCTGAATATGTGGATAATGAACTGAGAATCAAGTCGAAACAAAAGGTTTTTGAGCGTTATTTGGAGCTTTTGAAACAAGCCAAAAACGTGGAGGAAATCATGGCGGTTGAGGAACAAATCAGGGTGATTCGGGAAGAAATCGAAGCCAAAGAAGGACGACAAAAATATCTGAATGACCAAGTAGATTTCTCCACAATCACCGTAATGTTTTATCAAGAAACCGAAACATCCGCAGCCCCCGAACAACCATTTTACGTAAAAATTTGGAAGAATTTTGTAGAAGGTTGGGCTTCGCTTTTCAATACAATTATTGGCTTATTTTACTTAATTCCCTATTTTTTACTGATATTTGTAGTAGTTTATTTCCTTAGAAAATGGTGGAGGAATAGGAAGGGTTAGGTCGTAGGTATGAGGTCGTAGGGCATAAGTAGTATGTGTATCATTAAACACTAATCTCCAAAATCTAACCCCCTATTGCGACTTCATACCTCATACCTACGACCCCATACCTATGACCTAACACCCACAATACATTTTATCCCATGAAAAAGATATTTATCCTTACATTACTAAGCACATATATTCTATCATGCCAAGGACCTACGCCCGAACCTGGCGATGAACCTTTACCAGTTGTTGATGGCAAATTATTGATAAAATTTACGGATATTCGTTTGGAAACAAAAGCCGATTTGACGCTCTCAAATGAGGATGTTTTATCTATTTCATACAATATTAAAAAGGCTATGGATGGAAGTAAACCCGTGAAAATGGCAGTGTATATCACAGATGACATTGCAAAAAGAGGAGTTTTACTATTAGATAATATTCGCTTGAAAGATCTGGACAACCAAACCAGAAGTTTAGAAATAAGTTTACCCGCCGCAGGGACAACCATTAACCGAGTTTTTTATGCTGAAATTACTGATTCAAAAGGTAAATTGACTCATAAAGGAGTGAATATTACACCATCGGGGGCAGAGCAAATCAGTACGTGGATGAACGTAAATTTGGGCGTTTTGGGCAGTACAACTGGTTCAAGGTTTTCATCGGCAACGGGAGATTCTTACACCACTTGTGATTTGGATTCTAACCTCAATTTCGTGGATGTTACTTACGCAATTATTGGCTCTCCGTCACTTAGACCTACATTTTTATCAAATCCTCGGCGAGCAGCTTTGGGTTTGGGTGTTACGGTGAGTGATAAAATTTGCACCAATATTTCAACCGCTGGTGGCACAACCACTCACTACGCACCCATCAACGTTCCAATAGAATTTGCTACGGTTAATGACCTATTTTTGAAGAATTTGACGATACCTTCCACCACTCAAGATATTGTTATTGAAGCGGGGAAAATCTATATGTTTCAAAATTCCAGAACGACTCGTAACGGTAAAATTATTACCCGAAAAGGGGTTATCAGGGTAAATTCTGTTAGTAATGCGACCTCAACCACAGGTTCAACGATTATCTTGGGATTGGTGAATTTTGATGTGAAAGTACAGCGGTGAGGTTTAGATTTTAGAGGTTAGACTTTATACTAAATTTAAAGTATAAGTGCGTGTTTTACGGAAGCCTTCGGTGAAAACCGAAGGCTTCCGTTTAAAACTAATATGCAATGAGTATTTAAAATCAGTATTAGATGTTAATTTATTTGATACTAAGTGCTTGGAAGTATTTATTCATGGCATGAGACTGGGTGTCCCCCTCACTCATAAACTATTGATAATGAACAAGTTATTATCAGTCATGCCATGAATGTAGTGCTAATTAATTTTATCTTGGCACTTAGCTCCTAAGCCCCAACACCTATTTTACTTCATCAACTTCACCAGCAAAATTTCAATCGCCAAAAACACCAATGCCGCTATCAGAAAATACTTCCACAATGCCACGCCAAAATTTTGGTCTTTGAAGGTTTTTACGAAATCAGCATCGTCTATTTTATCAAAAATTTGTACGTTTTTATTACCTTTAAAGATATTTTTCAATTCATCAACACTATAAAAATCCATCATGGATTCTTTGTTATCGTGATTGAAAGCGACTAATCTTTCTACTTTTCCATTCAAAACCAATTCATAATATCCAGACTCAATAGATTGATTATCAGCTAATTGATTTGCTTTGGGCAGTTCAATTGTCAATTGTTTTCCATTCAGATTTTGTACAGGAATAATCTCCAATTTTCCTTTCCGTAATTTGAAACTTGCCGTTTTCGGAATATCATTTACTTCAACCGTAAACGTATTTTGTTCAAATGAATATGCCATTGGTTCTTGGCGTACACTCATCGCCGCCACCTTGTACATGATGGGTACGAAAAGGGCATTTCTGGCAAAATCTCCGAAGGTAGCATCCAATGGCGAAGCAGTTAAATAAACCTTCCCCTTACCTGCATTTGAAACCGTTAAAAATGGTTGATTATTTCTGAAATTCAACAACTTATCACCCATCGCTTGCCACGTCAAAACACCGCCTTGATTGGGCATTTGGAGGAGTTCTTTTTGCGTAGAATTATCAAAAATATCAATAAAAAATGGAGAGGTTTTTACGGGTTCAGCTAAGGGCGTAAAATCCGTTTGCGTGATAACTTTTGATTGAATCCCTCTAATATTAAATATCCCCAAAAAATTATTATAACTCTGAATATCAGGCGATTGCGATGGAATTACGAACAAACTTCCTCCCGCCCGAACGAAATCTTGCAAAGCCGTTTTGATACTGCCATCGATGTTTTGTACGCCTTCCAACACCACTAAATTTGAAGTTTTGAATTGCCCGATATCAACATTAGAAGCCGAGAAACTTCTGAACGCAAAAACACTATCATTATCAAAAACTGTTGGCACATATCGCCCTGCAGAAGCCTGTCCGAAGAGGTGCAAAACTTTGATGGTCGGGGCAGCATTCAAAACAAAATAATAGTCATTATCAAACGTAATTGGCGTATCATCAAACGATATTCTTGCTTTTTTGAAGCCTTTATTTTTTACGGTAAATGAAAAATTTGCAACCGTTGAAGACTTTGCTTGAATACTGGCGATGGTGGACGATACTTGGGTATCGTCAATAAAAAGTTTTACTTGTAAATTCTCAACCGCACGCTCACCCGTATTGAATAGTCTGACTGTCAATTGATTAGCCGACATTTCACGTACAAACGGCGTAGCCATCCATACTGAGTCCACGAATACGTTTTGCAATGCCTTCGCTTGTACGGGTACGACAAAAAGGCGAGAAGTGGAGTCTAATTTGAGCTTAGACAAATCGCCCGAAGTGGATTTTTGAAAATCTGAAAACCATAAATATTGATTACCTCCTTGCGAATTATGCTTGGAAGCCAAACTCGCCTGACGTTTCAAAATATTGTCAAACGTGCGGGGCGTGTGTGTAAACTTAATGGTGGTTGTGCGGTCTTTGATGGTTTGAGTGTTGCCAACGCTGTGTTCATCCGAAGAAAAATCGTTGGTAACTAACTGTAATTGAGAGCCTTGCGGAAAAGCGGTCAATAATTCTTCGACCTTTCCGATGGCTTTATCTAAGTAGGTTTTTTTGTCCAATTCATTTTGCATCGAAAGCGAATTGTCGATATAGACACTCGCCACACCACCTGCTTTTACGCCTTTACCCGATTTGGAAGGCAAAAAAGGTTGAGCAAAAGCCAAGACCAAAGCCGCAATAAACGCCATGCGAGCCGCCATAATCAAAAGATGTTTGAGTCGGCGGAAAGAGGACGTAGTGGTATTGACGGCTTTGAGAAAAGCGACATTGGTGAACAACACTTTTTTAGTTCTACGGAAGTTGAACAGGTGAATTATCACGGGGATTGACAGTGCCAAAAGCCCCCAAAGGAAGGTTGGAAATAGGAATTGCATATATTATTAACAACTTGCTGAGTTTGATTTATAATTATCGCCAGCGAGTTTGTTCAATGTATTTTAATAATTGATGTTACGCAAGCCCAAAGGGCTTTAATATGAATAGCCGTATGCGGAATGCCGCCCAGTTCACCTACGGGGAATTAAATCAGATGAAAGAAACCCTGAAAGGGTTAAATAGCTAATTTTGACTTATTTAACCCTTTCAGGGTTTTAGACACACTACTAATCTTTCCGTAGGTGAACTGGGTGGCATTCCACCTACGGCTATTCATGTTAAAGCCTTTCAGGCTTTGGTCTGCGTAACATCAGTTAATTAGTAAAAATAGTAAACTATGCTGACATGATTTACCTAAAATCGAACAGCTATTCCAACTTCATTCGAAGTATTATCAATTCGTATCAATGGAGCAATACTAACCCTTGGGGGTTCTGTTCTATTATATAAGCCAATGATTTCTTTCAGTGCCTTATTGGATTGAGTGCTAATAATAAAACTGACTAAAACTGTTCCCAAACCTCCGTACAAAATTCCTGTACTTACCTCCGAGTCCTTTCTTAGAGACCTTCCCAAATAATATCCAGATAATCCGCCCCCGATAGTTGCAAGTACAGACGATACACTTCTGTTTGATTCGTATTTTGCAAACGCCTTCATCATTTCGGGTGTACTTCTACTCTGAATTATAGATAAGACCTCATTTGGTTTTCTGACAACTTTATCTTCATACAACAGTCCTCCATTTTTAAAACTAACCGTCTGAGAATGAGCGTGAAATGTAATAAAAAACAACAATAACGAATAGAATATTCTAAATTTCTTCATGGGATTTGAACGTTTAAAATGTGAGAGCCAATGAATAATTTTTGAAATAGTAAATTTAAAAATGAGATTATCGTTTCTAAATATTTTCATAAAACTACAAAAAAGCCGTGATTGATTTATATTCTTTCAAAATCTATTCCAAATCTTGCTTTCACAAAAGATTCTACAAGTACATTCATTTGAAAGATATTTTTTGTAATTTTAGAGCATCTCTTTTTAAAATTCATGGGATTGATATTAGAAGAACAAAAATACTTTACCGTAGAAGAATACCTTGAATATGAGGAACATAGCGAATTTCGCCATGAATTCTATCAAGGAGAACTTTTTGCGATGGCGGGTGGTACAACCAATCATAATCGTTTGGTCAATCGTGGGCGTTCTATTGCTGAACGCACTTTTTTACCTCGTGGGTGTGATGTTTTTGCGGAGACCGTCAAATTGGAAGTTATCAGAAATGAATATTATCCCTACCCAGATGTGATGATTACTTGCAATAAAATGGATTTAACGGCAAAGTACATCATCAAATTTCCAAGCCTAATTATTGAAGTATTATCGCACTCAACGGAGTCAAGAGATAGGGGTTGGAAGTTTGCGAGATATAGGAAGATTCCAACGCTAAAATATTACGTATTAGTCTCACAAACAAGCGTTTACGTAGAAGTTTTTACCCGTATAGAAGGAATAGACATCTGGAAATACCAGAGTTATGATACGATGGAAGCCGTTATTGATTTTGATGAAATAGAGTTCAAATTACCTATTTCAGAGATGTATCAGAATATTGTTTTTGAAGAAGATGAAAATAAAAATCCCTCACCAGAAGAATAATTGGTGAGGGATTTTTTGTTATTGGTTACTAATTTTTAAGGTTGAGCATCTCCGATGCTGTTTTTACATATTCTCATCTTTTCTACAAAGGTTACGCTTCTCCGAAGTGAAATCCATTTTCACTACTTCGGAGAAGTATAACCTTTGTAGAAAGAAAGTAAGTGAACAAAAAGCATCGGAGATGCTCAACCTTAACAATCAGTGTACCATCAGTTTAATATCACTACTTCTTCTTCTTCAAAGGATTCGCTGGCAAAGCCACTGGTAATTTTGAAGTATAATCAGCAATTCCTTTTTCAACGGCACTTTTCATACCTGCAAAACCAGTGTCATTTCCACCCAAAGCAAGGGCTTTTTGTGCCAATGGCAAAGCCTCCGAAAAATTACCTAACTTGCTCAAAATCTGAGCCTTAGACCATAAATTACGAAAGGTCTCAGCTCCTGCAATTGAAGTGTTTACCATTTTCAAGGCTTGATCCATTTTGCCTTTTCCAGACAAATAATCTGCTGCATTACGCATTGCTCCTGCATTATCATTTGATGCTTTTGTGATAGCTGTTTCAACCATTTTAGTTGTCTCAACCGTGATAGGGGCAACCACTTTTTTATCTGACCATGTGATATTCATGTCCGCCGTGCTATCTGAAAGTCCCGTGAAATCAATCGTGAAGGCTTCTGTTTTTGCTACGGTTGAGGCTTTTGCAGTTACACGCAAAACATCTTTTTCTTGCGAATAATTGTATTCTTGGGCAGCTAAATCTTTGTTGAAAATCAAAGTCCAATCACCCTTCGTTGGGATTGAGAAAATTGAATAAGTACCAGCCGCCAATTTCTGACCTGCAATCATTACATCGTTTGAAAACGTAATTTGATTTGTACCGTTGGCACCAGTTCTCCAAACTTTGTCATAAGGCACAACGCCCCCGTACACATCACGACCTCTCAATAACGGACGAGAATATTTTACCGAAATATCAGTAATTCCAACTACTTGCGAAACCGAAGCTCCTGGACTTGGTTGTGGTAAGCGAATTTGGGCAGTTGCCGAAAGAGAAATGCCTGTTAAAAGGGCAAGGAATAATTTTTTCATTTGTTGTTTGTTTTTTAATAGTTTCTTCAAATTTACGGGATAAAATCGAAAGAGTTTAGTTTCAAGACAAATAGCTAATTTTTCGAGACAAATTTGTAGATTTGTTCTTCAAATTTAGATTTCAAATATCATGGAAAAACCAGATTTCGTACTCGAATTAGAAAAACAAGCGGCATTGGCTGTGGAGAGGCTTAGAGAGGAAAGTTTTGACAAAAATCTTCCCTTCATGCTTGGCAATATGGAACTCCCGAAAGGGCAGTTTTATCTTGAATTTTCGGATGGGCAAATTATCATTGCCACTTTCTCAGAAAATAAAAAAGAATACAACACCATTCACTCGCTGACTGACTCAGAATCCCAAGAATTACGAGAAAAATATAATCTGTTTCCATGCCCAATTTATTCATAGTTGCAGGGCATAATGGTGCGGGAAAATCTACTTTTGGAAAAAGTTTATTACCCCCAGATGCTCAAAACCTAACCATTTTTGACGGAGACCTTGTTTTTAGCCAAAAACTTAAATACTTCGCTTCGTACATTAAAGTTCACAAATACGCAGTTCAAGAAGCGGATGATGCAACCGTTGAAGAGTTTGAAAGATTAAGTAAAGAAGCCCTTGCTACTCAATCTGATTTTGCCTACGAAGGTCATTTCAGTAATGAAAATTCATGGGACACGATTCGATATTTCAGAAAACAAGGCTATACCATTTCCATAATATTTTTGGGTCTTGAACGCCTTGATTTGTCAGAAGATAGAGTTGGAATTAGAGTATTTAAGGGAGGTTTTTAGTCCCCACTTACGCAATTCATCATAATTATTACGGAAATTTAAAATTCCTAAATATTCACCACGATTTGATTGACAATTTGAGTATTTGGGATTATTCTCCTGGAAATCCTCAGATTTTAATGGCTATCAATAACGCTAAAAAAGCGTTTCAATCCACAATATTACCCAACTGTTTTAGAGAATTTTTACCTGATTTAGTTTAACAAAATGCACAGAAATCCCCTCCTCCAACTCTTACAAAATCACCAACCTTTCAACCAAGAAGAAACCCAATTCAAGCAACAAATGATTGAATTTGTCAATCAAAATCCTGATTGTTTTGAGCGTTCTTTACTCATCGGACACATCACGGGGTCGGCTTGGATTGTGGACAAATCTCGACAATTTACGCTACTTACGCATCATCGAAAATTGGATAAATGGTTTCAAACGGGTGGGCATTGTGATGGGGATTCCGATGTACTAAATGTGGCAATGAAAGAGGCACGAGAAGAAACTGGACTGACTGATATTCAAGCGATTAGCTCCAATATTTTTGACATTGATATTCACGAAATTCCCGAGCGTAAGGGCGTACCCACGCACCTACATTATGACGTAAGGTTTCTGTTGGAAGCGGATGTGAACGAGCCTTTAATTATCTCTTCTGAATCCTCCGATTTGGCTTGGGTAGAACTCTCAAAAGTATCACAACTCAATGATAGTCAGTCGATTATGCGAATGGTGGGGAAGTCATTAAGTTTTTAAGTCAATAAGTCTTTAAGTTTGTGCGTGTGAAAACTTAACAACTTAAAACTTAGAAACTTAATAACTTCCTCAAAGCGTTTCAATACTAAAAAATATCTGTGTAGCGGGTTTTTCGTAATATTCTGTACAGTTTTGGATTTTATCAATTAATTCCATTCCCTTTGTAACTTCTCCAAATACTACATAATTTCCATTAAATTTTTGGGCTTCTTGGGCATTTGTTACAATAAAAAATTCGGTTGGCGAAGATGCTTTTTCAGGATTTCCTTCATCGTATCGTGCCATCGCAATTACACCTCGCTTGTGGGTGAGTTCTGAAAAATACTCGGGTGGAACGAGGTAGTCTAATTGATCATCGTATTCACCTCCACCTTGGATGGCTGTTCGATAAACGATTCTGTAAATACCCCGATTATGATAATATCCTGACTTGACTAACCTAAGGAAATTAGCTCGATGAAGGGGCGTTTTATCGTAGAGTTTGATGGTTACATCTCCGTCTATTAATTTCATAATTACCTCATTTTCAGCATTTTCTTTTCCGTATTCAGTCAAAAAAACCTTAGGGTCATTCTCGAATAGACGCATATCTTTTTTACAAGATGATACCAAAAATAGGATAATGAAAAGTGATAGCATTAATCGCATGAGAAGAGTTATTGGTTATTAGCTACTGGTTACTGGTTATTAGCCTTTGGATTTTATGAGCCAAAATAACAAAAAAATCTGATAATAGTAAAACGAACTAATAACCAGTAACCAATAACTGATAACTACATTCCTGCCAATTTCTCTAATCCTACGGCTTTTATAGCATCTTTTACTACTTCAACATCTACATTTCGCCCCTCGACAGAAACCAAAAAACGGTCATTTACACCCGCCATGATGGTACTACGTTTTTCTTTTTTCTTGACATCCTCCCACGCTTTTATACCACTGACTCCTAAATCAACCGCTCCGAGATGCTCCTCGGCATTGTCCACCGAAAAACCCGTGGCAAACATAGCAGTCGCTGCTCCGAATGCTGCATACGAAGCATTATAATCCATGATATTTACGGTTATTTCGGCATCTCCGTTTCTATACACTTGTGAAGCCGTTGAGTATGACATTCCAGCCATATTAACAGATTGTCCACCAGGGTCGCCCTCTTTGGTATATCCAGAGATACTGGTTGGAAGTAGCTTTTGTAACTCAGCGTAAGGTATCGAGATGGTATCACCTTTGGCACGTCGTTCTTCTATTTTGCTGGTCGATTCTTTGATGCCTTCAGCATAATTTTTCAGACCTTCTGCCGCATTGGCAGCTTCTCTTACCTTTCCGCAAGATGCAAATATCAACACGGTTGAAAGGAATAATAATGATTTTTTCATGGGAAATGTTTAGTTTAAATTCAATCAAATTTCCTGTTTTTACTTGAATAAAAGGCTACCGTTTGCTCAATTGTTGTTCCTAATCAAAATCATGTACTTACACTTTTTTGTTGTTAATGACTAAAAAATTCTTGAAATAGATTTATTCGTCTTTCTTTTAAGTGGTTTCGTCTCATTCTCAAAATTATGTAAAAAATGCTTTATACTTTTGGATTAAATCAATCGACATAAATCATTTCATCAATACATACAAAGATTTTAATTGAGAAGTTTAAAGAGGTTTCACGGCAAAGCCTTCCCAATTTTTGGGGAGGCTTTCTTTTTGAACTAAACCGAAGGATTTACGTTAAGAATTTGAAGGAACTTTAACAACAAATCATTTTAATCATGGAAAAAATAACAGCAATGTACACCGCCGAGGTAATCAACACGGGCGGACGTAAAGGACACGTAACATCTTCGGATGGAATCTTGGACATGGATGTTTCGATGCCTGCCGCAATGGGCGGACACGGCGGAAAAACCAATCCAGAACAATTATTTGCCGCTGGTTATGCCGCTTGTTTCAACGGAGCGGTTGGAGCGGTAGCAAAAGGTAGAAACATTACGGACGTAGCCATCACCGCAAAAGTAGGTATCGGAAACGACCCAGCAGGTGGTTTTGCTTTGACGGTAGAATTACACGGAAATTTTCCAAATCTATCCCAAGAAGAAGCTATGCACGTAATGGAAGATGCCCATCAGGCTTGCCCGTATTCAAAGGCAACTCGTGGGAATATTGAAGTGTCGCTTTCGGCGAATTGAGATAAGGAGAAGGTAAAAAAAGGAGAAAAGGAAAAAGGGAGAATTTCAACAGTTACTTTTCATTCCTCCCTTCCTCCTTTTTCCATTTCTCCTTTCCTTATTCAATAACCAATTTACTCGTAATCACTTTCTCTCCCTTACTAACTCTCACAAAATATACCCCTTGCGTAAGTCCATTCGCTTGTGCTTGCTCGCCTACATATGTAAGGAAGCGCTCTCGCCCAAAAGTGTCAAATAACTGAATTTCAGCACTTTTTAAGGATTTAGGGAGAATAATTTTGAACTCACCCTTGCTTGGATTTGGATAAACTTGTACTTGGTCTTCGCCTATTTCTTCGCTATTTGATAAAGGAATCAAAATGCTGATGGTCAGGGCATCGGAGAGTTTTGTGCAACCGTCTTTTGTTACGCTAACATTATATTTTCCTGATTTTTTTACTTCGTAATTTGCCTTGATTTCGTTGGGGATTGCTACGTCATCTTTCAACCATTGATACGCCAGACCTGTGCCTGTGTTGGCGGTCATTTTTACGGTGAAGGGTTCGTAAATTACGCCTTTGATGTCGGTAGAAATACTGGATTCTGGCGAGGGTTTTACGTTGATGGTATAAATGTTAGAGAAACCCACTTGCGGACATTTATCGTCTCGAATACCTACTCGATAATCACCCGATTGTGAGACTTCATAAATGCCCGTAGTAGCGTTTGGAATGTCTTTATTATCTTTTTGCCATTGGAAAAACGTACCGTTGGTTGTGGCAGCTATCGTAGTTTTTTCGCCATCACAAAAAGTAGTTTTGGGAGCAGTTATTTGGGCAGTTGGGAGGCTACGGATATTGATTTTGAGGGCATTGGAAGTAACCGTATTCTGACAAATTTCATCTTTTGCAACCACCGTATAAGTCCCTGATTCATTAAAATCATGGACACCGTCTCGTACATTAGGAATATCTTTTCCGTCTTTTTGCCACTGATAACTCACGCCATCCTGTTTTGGGATGGAGAGTTTCACGCTTTCGGTGGGGCAGGCTTCGGTTTTGTTGGCGGTGATGGCAATGGCGTTTAGGTCTTCGCAGGGCGAGATTTTGCGGAGGATATAATTATCTTTATTATCTCTGACTTCAAATGATAATACAACTAATTTTCCATCCTCGGCAGGAGTAAAGTAAGATTGGAAGAAATTAGTATTTATTTCTATGGATTTAGATAAATTATAAATCCACTTTACTGTACCATCTGTATTTAGAGTAGCTATTTCAGTTGTATTTCCTTTATAAATTCCCTGCTCATATTTATCAAATGAATATTGTAATAATTCATCACCATTTCTATTTTTCTGTATATCAATAAAAAAGTTTTTTACAAATTTCCCTTCTTTTTGCCATAGCATTTTTCCATCAGTACAGTTCACTTTCGCAATACCCGATTTATCTCCAATAGCATTTATATACAAATAGTTATTATCAATTCGCCATTGCTGTGTTTGGGGAGGATTGTTGATATAAAAAGGACTCTCCCATTTTATACTACCATTGATGTCGTATATCTTAAATGTTTTTATTGAAGGGTTATCTGATTGTGAATATACTTGTAAAAAAGTATATTCATCTTGAAGAGAAATACTACTTCCATTATTTGCCATATAATCGGAAGCTCCCGAATTAATCTCTTTACTCCATGATAAAGAAGTATCTTTAAAATCTATAACACCAATCTTACATTTTATATCTTTCTCAATCAGAGCTTGATGCATAGAAATAGCAAACATGATTTTATTGGGCGAAATTTCTTTCACTTGAAGAAACGATCTATTGCCAGCATAATAAGTCGTATTTATTTTAACTGGAACTGAGTATTTTATCATTTCTCCCTGTGGAGAGATTTTAATAATTAATAATTCATTTGAAGAAACGTAAGGTAGTAAGATTGAATTATCTGACAGCACGGTGGGATAAGCTCCTCCATAATTAACTGCTGAACTTTTACTCATTTGCTTGGCTGTCGAATCAAATCTTACTAATTCATTATCCAAACTGTAAGCCCAAAAACCCTTATCATTGGTTGGAAAATACCCTGCATAAAATGGAAAGTTATATGTATTTTCGTATTTCTTTCCGTTTTTACTCAACGATATAAATTGGCTTTGCCCACTCCTTGTTTTTATTGACCCAATATAAGGAGGTTGCTGAGTTATGATTTGTATGGGGTCTTTATTATCGCTTTCAAAACGCCATTCTTCAATTCCTTTAAGATTATATTTAATCAATGTGTTATTAGAATTATTATAAAAAATACCATCTACTGCACTGTATAGAGCCGTATTGGCACTATGAATATCAAAACCTTTGATAAACTTAAACTCTTTATCGAAACAATAAACACTGTCTTTATCTATAAAATTTTGCCCTGTTGAAAAAAAACTTGATAGATAAGTAACGTTTTTATCATCCCCGTTTACTATAAATTTAGCAGATGGATTACCATGAAAATCCGTAGGTGTCCATAATAGTTCGCCCTTTCGATTATACACTTTTACCCCTTTATCTTTTGGTATAAAATTATCAAGGCTAAAGGGGTGCTGAACCATAATATTTCCAGAAGGTGATATTATAGGAATAATAGTCGCACCTCTTTGTAATAAATGGTCAATGGGATATGACTTACTGTATAGAGCATTCTCCCAAATAACCTTCCCTTCCCTCTGCCCAAAACCAATCCCAGACATCGCCAGCATCGTAGCGAATAAAAGTGTAAATTTTTTCATGATATTTGATTTTAATGGTGAAAGGGGAACGGGAAACGGTGAACGAATTTTCTGTCCGTTTACCGTTCTCCGTGAACCGTTTACCGTTTATTTGACTCTAAAATTGACTCCAATTTTCAGCCCCAAGTTGTAGGCATTGGTTTGAATTAGACTTTTTGAATCGTTGATATTGTATAGTAAATAGCTCGCTGTGGGTTCTACGGTCAAGAATAAATCTTTATTCACGATGTGCTGAAACCCTGCCGAAGCGTTGATAAATACGTTGGTCTGTTTTTCCGAAGTTTCGTACATCATCTGCGTACCTCCGCTGATGAAATAACGATTACGTCCAGTGATTTTCAAGAACTTCTGAACGTCTGCCTTCAAACCTACCATTTGTAGCGTTTTGTTTTCAATCTGGGTTTGCCCAATAAACTCGTTATCGGTAGTACCAACGGATGAGTTGTTTGAATTACTATAGGAATTTTTTACGGAAACCACTTCTGTATTTACTTGATATTCAGCCCATTGGTGCATTTTTAGATAAGACAAACCACCTCTCAAATTCCAAGAATTAGCGATTGGTTTCACGATACCTAACTCCAAAGCAAAACCATTTCGTTCAGAATCAAAGAGTTTATTGGTCTGTAAATCATGAATATCTCTACTGCCAACAGTCAGAATCCTGTAGGTCTGCAAAGGCATGATACTCAGGCTTATGTACGTAGGTCTGCGTATGGGTTTTGTTTCTCGGACTACGTTTATTTGATTGATTTTAGCTTGTTCAAATTGTGGTTTTGAGATGACAAAATCTTTGTTTTTGAGTGATTCAATCGGCTTTACGTAACGGACTTCGGTGATGATGGCGTTGTTGATTGGTTGGTAATTTTCATCAACGCTGGTAGATAGTTCCACTGGGGGTTTAACTCTCACAGTGCCATAGTTATTCAATTTTATACCCTCATTAACGCTGGCAGGGCTGTCAGGGTTTTGAACCCTGACAGCGTTAGAAATATTCGGTTTTATACCTTCATTAACACTGACGGGGTTTTTAACCCTGACAGCGTTAGCGACGTATGATTCATTTTCACTTATTTCCAGTAATGATTTTTCATCCAAACTCACTAACATTACATACGTTTCTAATTTTTCATTTTCTATTAATTTTTCTGGGATAACCTCAAATACTTCCGACTGCTTTTTGGTAACAGTCGGAAGCTCTCCCAACTCTTTGGATGTAGTTTTACTTACTAATTGTTGCGTTACATTATCTTCTAACTTATTGATTTTAAACAGCTTATCTAATTTTAGTTGGGCAAAAGGAAGTCGTCCTTTTGAAGGACGACTTCCTTCACTCGAAGACGGGGTATTCACCGACAACTTATTCTCTTCCGTTTCCGTCAAAAGAGCAATCGAATTATCTTTCAATTCATCCGATGATTGTGTGGCATCCCAAACTCCTCCGCCAATCAATAATAACAGAGCCACAACGGGTACAATCCATTGCTTTAGTCTACTGCCTAAACTTGGTTTCTGGGGATGAATTGCCTTATGGATTTGCTCCCAAGACTGCTCGGTTGGCATGGGTTCATAATCCGAGAAAGTATCTTGGAGGAAGCGTTTTAGTATGTCCTCTTCTGGATTTTGCATTGTTTTATATTTTTTACGATTCTCATAACAACGGACAAAACTGTCCGTATTACATATTCAAAAATCGTTTTATACCTTTTCTTCGTAACCTATTTTTATTAATTCCTTTTTCAATAAATCTCGCCCTCTTGATAATTGTGATTTTGACGTTCCTTCGGTGATATTCAACATTTCTGCTATCTCTCCGTGGGCATATCCGTCTATCAAATAAAGGTTAATAACCATTCTATAACCATCTGGTAATCTGTTAATTACGTCCAAAACTTGTTCTCGATTTAGGCTTGATAAAATATTTTCGCTGGTATCTTCATACTCAATCGCATCTTCATAACCCACCTGTTCTCGCTCGTGTACAGCCTGTCGATAATGGTCGATGGCGGTATGAATAACCGATGATTTGACCCAATAATTAGTCGATTCTATCTTTTCGAGTTTGTGTAGATTCTTGAAAATTTTGATAAAGGCATCTTGAAAAATATCCTCAGCTTCGGCTTCCGTGCGGGCATACCGTCGGCATACACCCAATAGCCGTCCTTTATAAAGATTATAAAAGGCGGTTTGGGCTTTGGGGTCATTGCGTTGGCAGGCAAGGACTAATTGTTTTTCATTTTCTGGTATCAAAGAGGTAGATTATTTTAGGGATTAAGTAATTGTTGAGGTTTGAATTGTTGACGGTTCGACGATTCGATTGTTGATATTATAAAATTAAATGATTGAAAGTCAGAACATTACAACAATTCAACAATTCTAATTTCAACAATTATTATCTACTACAAAACTCTGTACTTAAATATCACTTTCCCATCACTCGCCAAGCGTATGACATAACGGTCTGTGCCTTGTTTTACTTCTATTTGGTAATGGTCGGGAGTAATTCCACCTTGCTGAGTTGCTTGATAACGAGGGTCAAAAGTTACACTCCCCGCCACAAACGTACTACCTGAATAAGCACCCGTATTGACGGCATCCCTAATAACTGGAGGCAAGTCTTTTTCTTCCAAAATTTGCGAGCGAATCAGGACTAAATCGTTCTTTTCGATTTCGTTATCAATCACCACAAAACGCTCCGTTGTTCCGTTTTTGATGGTTACATAATTGGTTTTATTCTTTCCAAAAGTTAATTCCGAAACGGCATAACCTAACACCCAACTACTCAAATTAGTATTCAAAAACGTGGTTACTTCCGAAGGTAAACTATTAGTATTCAAGGGCTTATAAGTAAGTTCACTCTCAATGGGCGACACCCACTGTAGGATAGTCCCTTGTTCAGAAATCGTGATTTCGGAGGTTATCAAAGCCCCATTTTGTCGTTCACGATAATTGAGAACGATTTTATAATTATTACCTGCATAACTGATTCCTCCGCTCAATTCATAAATAATCACACTGGCACTTTTGAACTGATTATTACTGACAAATTGCTTGACGACGGCAGGGACTTTATCATCAAAATTAATTTGGTCGGTACTCGTAAAAATAATGGCGGAGACTTTTTCGGGTTGATATTTTTCTTCTTTCTGAAAATTATTATTCGTATCAAAAAACAGATTCAGGAGCGTACTTTTATCCGTCTGAACCACTACTTTATAGCCATCATTTTGAGTATTATTTTTCAAAATATCGTAAGCCAAAGTAATTTGAGCGGTTGGATAAATATTGTAAATATTTTGTTTCAGAGCATTGGGCAGGGTTTTGGGTGTACCCACCAGCAAATTAAGGTCAATTATTTCTCCTTGATAATCCACTAAGGAGGTTACTTTGCCCGTTGGTGTTATGAAGTCACTTTGCCAGGTTTTGTCTCTCTCCAAAGGCTTGAAAATAAACTCCTTTACATCGGGGTACATCTGTTTGAATACCTCCGTAGTAGCTTGCGGAATGGTAGGAGGTTTGGGAGGTTCAACGTCATACGATACTTTATCACAACTGCTTAACCAGAGAATAGAGAACAGAGGATAGAGAATAGTCTTCTGTTGGCAAACCTTATATATATCAAAAAATGTTTTCATGCTTTTATTGATGATGATTTTTGTTCTTTCAAATATTAAGATACAACAAAAATCGTCCTTACAAAAGCATGGACGTAATTGGGGGGCAAAAGGGTTGCATGGGGGGAAAAAAAATTATCGCAACAAAGTAAAAGTACCTTTAAACTGAAAGGTTGGACGGTCTGGGAAGGGGTTTATTTTATAGACGTAAATGCCTTCGGGGAGGAGATTATTGCTGTCCTTACCGTCAAAAGAAGCATATTTTCCTTTTGAATAAAAAATAATATTGCCCCAACGGTTAAAAATTTGCACTTCGGGATTGGGATAATTTTCTAAACCTCTCAACTCCCAAGTATCGTTCATGGCATCACCATTGGGCGTAAATGCCGTAGGAATATAAACAGGTTCATAAACTACCACATTGACTTTGCCCGTGCCAGCACATCCCAAGCTGGTAGTGGCGGTGAGGGTATATTCTTGGGTAGTCGTTGGACTCGCCACGGGATTAGGGGCGGTGGCATTGTCCAAAGCGGTAGTGGGCGACCACGAGTAGGTAAAATTAGCATCCATAAACCCTCGGAGGGTAACGCTATTGCCACTTCCCAAAAAAATATCAGAACCCAAATCGGGTTTGGGGAAATCTTGAATTTCAACGTCTTGCTCTGATGAACCTTGCAAACAAGGCAATGCCCCCGACAAAGTGTAAACTACTTTGTGTTTTCCAAAACCTACTTTTTTGTAATCAAAAGTAGTAGCAAACGTTCCATTAATCGTAAAAGCCCCGCCCGAGGGTGTGCCTGTCAATGGAACAGTTGGAAAATTAGTCCCACAACCCGACGCAATCGTGGCGATGGTGGGATTGACAGCACTCGCAAATTCTATTGTTACCTCGGGTGAAGTTTTTTCACAAAGGGATTCCTTTTCAATGATTTTTACCGTGAATTTTCCAGATGTAGTAGCGGTCAATTTTTCAGTAATATCCGCACTTTGCAAAACACCGTCTTTGTACCAATCATATTTTTTCATGTTTGCCAAAACCGAAAGCGTGGCAATATCTCCTACACAAAACTGGGTTTTGCCCGTGTTGGTAGTAATAATGGGTTTGGGTTCGGAGACGATGATGATACGTTGGGTTGTTAAAGTGCCACAGCCTCCTCCAACAGAGTATTCATAAACAATTTCATGTTTACCAAGCCCTGCCATTTTAGGGTCGAAAGTACCTAAATTTCTATTCGTAATACCTTTGCCGCCATTTTTATTGTTAAAAATTCCAGAAGTAGGCGAAGCTGTAAGATTAATTGGTGCTGAATTAACACTACAAAACGGAGGGACAGAGTCTATCGTAAGAGTTACTACGGATGAATAATCTATTTTATAAGGGAGAGATGTTGAAGTACAGCCATTAAAGTCTGTTACTCTCAAAGTATATTCACCCGCTTCTTTGGCAGTCCACTTCTTAACTTGCTGACTACCAGAAACTTGTTTCCCATTGAAATCCCAGTAGTAAAAAATACTAACAGAGGAAGTAACAAGTTCCAATGATGCTCCTTGACAAATTTGAAATACATTTGGAATTGGGCTTGAAGTAATAATAGGGATAGGAGGAGAAGGAAGATAGGCAAGAGTTACTGTGTCTGAATAGAGGGCTTTGTTAGCTATATCCGTAATCACCAAACAAAATGTACCTGAGTATCTTGTATCAAATGATGGGGTATCTTTACTCTGTGTCCAACCTGCGGTGGGGTCTTTTGACCACCATTTATACGTTACATAATTAGGGTTAGCATCAACTATTAATGTAACACTTCCGCTGGGGCATATGCCTATTCCATCCTTTTTAAGTTTAAAATCACTTACTGCATAAATATTAAAAGTGAAACTTAAAAAAGACAAGAAAATAACAAGTTTTTTATGGGGTATCTGTTTAGGCACAATTTGTATATTTTTCTTTTAAAAACGCATTGTTTTAACGATTGGTGGTTTGAAAAATATTGGTAAATATAACAGATTCAACGGTTTTTATCAAGAAATATTGTTGGTTGAGTATTTGAAAAACACCTACGCAAAGATGAAATGTCCCCAAGAAAATATAGTATATTCAAAAAATTGTTAGATTTGTCATAAGTACCCGTTATTAATTAGTTTATGTTTGGATAATTGATAATCATCTGATTATCAATTGGTTATATCTGAAAATCCTAACAACTAAATCCTAACCC
>JAYUOX010000171.1:0-14033 GCA_043760595.1 Cytophagales bacterium | reverse complement strand
ATTTTGCTATCATTAATTTTTGGGCTTTTCAATACTTGTATATTCCTGCGAAAGTGGTTCTTCGTCAATTTTGGTGAAAAGCTACTTTTTAGAGTAGTTTTGGCGGATGGAACAATTACTATTTTTGCCACCTGAATTGGATTTCACGTTACTCAAATTTCATGACACTACCACAAATATTGATTTTGAAGTGTGTAGCTGTCAAATTTCAAGTTGTTGCCCTTTATGCCACACGATTAGCACCAAAATACATAGCAGATACCTGAGGATGATTGGCGATTTACCCGTTTCTGGTAAAATTGCCAAATTAAAGCTTCAAGTTAGAAAGTTTTTTTGTGAGAATTTAGACTGTTCTCGTAAGATTTTTACAGAACGTTTTCCAGAACAACTTAACTCATATTCAAGACGATTTGAACGTCTCAATGAGTTAATAACCTCCATCGGGCTTGAATTGGGCGGTAATGTTGCCCAACGAATTGGTAAACTTTGTTATGTAAAAATTAGTGCATCGACCATTCTCAGGTTAGTGATTAAGTGTCCAGTTCCAGCCATTAAATTACCTAAAATCATCGGTGTGGACGATTGGGCATTTAAAAAACGCTTAAAATATGGGACAATAATTGTTGATTTAGAGAAGAATGAAGTAGTAGATTTATTACCTGATAGGGAGGCTAAAACCCTCACAGATTGGCTAAAAAAGCATCTTTCCGTTGAAACAGTCAGTCGAGATCGCTCTTCAACTTATGCCAGTGCCATTACGGAGGCGGATGACAAAATCGTTCAAATAGCAGATCGATGGCATATATTAAAAAATCTCACCGAAGGGTTTGAGGGCTTTTTAAATACCCAGCGTGAAAGTTTGAGAGACATTTCCGCTGAATTAAGTGAAGAGCAGCAATTATTATCGGAAAGTATAGTATCCGAAATAGAAGAGATAGCCAAGAAGGACATAGTTGTCACGGGAAGATACCATGATAACTTCCTGAAAGTAAAGCAATTACAGAATGAAGGGGTAAGTAAACGCAAAATAGCCAAAATACTCAGAATGTCTCGCCATACCATTGACAGATATTGGAATAGAACCTCCTTTCTTCAAAAAGTTAGCCATCAAAAGAGCAATATTCTTGATTTTGAGGACTATCTCATCAAACGGTGGCAAGAAGGAGAGCAAAAAGTTAAAGTTCTTTTTGAAGAAATTAAAGAGCAAGGTTTCAAGCACAGTATTAAATTGGTGTATGAATTCGTAAAAAAATATCCTAAAACAGTCGTTGAATCATTACCAGAAGCGGCGAAAATAAAATATTATTCTTCTAAACAACTCAGTATTTGGTTAAGCACTTTCCGCAAAGATTGGTCAGAAGAGTTGCCCAAGGCTTATTTAGCAAAATTATTAGAAGATAATCCAATCATTAAGAAGGTTAGAAACACGGTTTTAAATTTTAGACGGCTGATGAAAGAGAAGGAAGGAGATAAATTGAAAGGATGGTGCGATGATGTTATCAATGATGAAAACGAAAATATCAAAGGATTTGCAAGAGGAGTTTAAAGCGGGCGGCGTTCCGCATTACAAAGCAGTTTATCAAGGATTTGTTTCAAATTGGAGTAACGGACCAGTAGAAGGGCAAGTCAATAGGCTCAAAAATATTAAACGTCAAATGTATGGTCGTGCAGGATATGAACTACTCAGAAAGCGAGTAGTGATTACGAGTCAAAGGTAGGGTTTCACCAAAATTGACGAAGAACCACTTTCGCAGGAATATACATTTTGGGGTTGAATGGAAAAAGGCACTTAATGAAGTGAAATTAGAAGCTGACAAAATGGGCTATAACGGACGTTTTGGGGCGGGATTGCCAAGAATTAATGATGGTTCGTTGTTGTTTTTGCAACACATGATTCCTAAAATGAAACAGCCCAACGATACTCAAAACGGTACTCGTTTGGCAATTGTGCTGAATGGTTCACCTTTGTTTACGGGCGGTGCGGGTTCGGGCGAGAGTGATATTCGGAAATGGATTATTGAGAACGATATGCTCGAAGCCATCGTTGCTATGCCCGACCAACTGTTTTATAATACGGGTATCAGCACTTATATTTGGATTTTGAGTAACCATAAATCTGCCCTCCGAAAAGGTAAAATTCAGTTGATAAATGCCACGAGTTTATTTGTAAAAATGTCTCGTAGTCTTGGTAATAAAAGAAATGAAATCAGTAAAAAACAGACAGAAATTATCACTAAATCTTACGGTGATTTTACGGAAAATGAATTTTGTAAAATCTATCCCAATGAGTTTTTTGGGTATAGCCGAATAACCATTGAAAGACCTGTAAAAGGCACTCAGGAGCAAGGAGAGCTATTTAAACAAAATAAAAAGAAGGCAGATTCAGCGTTGAGAGATTACGAAAACGTACCACTTTCAGAAGATATTGAGGATTATTTTACCCATGAAGTTCTCCCCCACGTACCCGATGCGTGGATAGATTTTTCTAAAACAAAAGTGGGTTACGAAGTTAATTTTACCAAGTATTTCTACCAATACAAACCCCTCAGAAGCCTTGCGGATATACGGGTGGATATTTTGAAGTTGGAAGAAGAAACCGATGGTATGATTAAAGAAGTTTTACAATAAACTCTCTTCATCTTATCCATAGCGAGGGGTTTAAACCCCTCGCTATGGATAAGATGAAGAGATAATCATGTCGATAAATGTCCGAATGAATCCGTGTCCCATCAATAGCGAGGGGTTTAAAACAAATCATAAAATATTTATTGAATTTATGCAAACGTTGTCCATTATCCATAGCGAGGGGTTTAAACCCCTCGCTATGGATGGGACATGGATATTCGCCAATCTGACAAACCCCTCACTATGGAATAAGATTCAGATATTCCGCCTGATAACCCACAATTTCGATTTTATTCGCTACATTTGTATCAATAATACTTGCCACGCTTCCCGTAGAACAGCGCACCCGGGCGAGTTTTCTTTTTTTATAGGGTTATCATATCTTCTTCAATGGCATTATCCCGTAGTTTTATCAACATTTGGGTTCATTTCGTTTGGTCTGTTAAAAAACGTGAGCCTTTATTTTCCAATAATTTTCGGACTATTTTATGCAAGCATATCCTTGAAAACGGACGGCAACAAGGAATTTATGTAGATACCATCAATGGCGTTGAAGACCATCTTCATTGTTTAGTAAGCATGAAATCAACGCAAACTGTGGCAGATATTGCCAAAAATCTAAAAGGAGAATGTTCTAAATGGATAAATGACAGTGGTTTAGTACAAGGTACTTTTGAGTGGCAAGAAGGTTACGGTGCTTTTTCGGTAAGTCCAAGCCCAGTCCATTTAAAAAGAGTAAGAAATTATATCAAAAACCAAGAAAAACATCATGCTAAAATTACTTTTGAGGAAGAAATGAAAGAATTTGAAAGTATGATTCAGGAATAATCAAAACCTTATGTTCAAATTCATTAAAACTCAATTTAATATCCCTTTGTCTAATTTGTCCGCCGAATCAATGAAATCCGAATGCGAATCAATAGCGAGGGGTTTAAACCCCTCGCTATTGATTGACTCGGTTTCGGATTGGAATAAACACCAATAAACCCAACCCATGAAACCATACCCCAAATACAAACCCTCTGATATTCAATGGCTTGGCGATATTCCTGAGCATTGGGAAGTGAAAAAATTGAAATATGTTACTTCAATTAATGATGATGTATTACCCGAAAATACTGATGAAAATTTTCATTTTGATTATGTAGATATTGAATGTGTTACAGAAGGCAAGATTTTAAACCCAAAGGATTTTTCATTTAAAGAAGCACCTTCGAGAGCAAGAAGAATTGTGGTTGAAGGTGATGTAATTGTTTCAACCGTAAGAACCTACCTAAAAGCAATTGCTCAAATAAAATCTATTTTAAAACCTACAATTGTTTCTACTGGCTTTGCAGTAGTACGTTCATCAAAAACTCTAAATAAAGAGTTCTTGAATCACTTACTAAGAGAAAGCACTTTTATAGATTCAGTGATGGCAAATTCAAAGGGAGTAAGTTATCCTGCAATCTCTTCGCAAGAATTAAAAGAAATAACTCTTACAATCCCACCCCTCCCCGAACAAACCGCCATTGCCCAATTTTTAGACCAAAAGACCGCCCAAATAGATACCCTCATTGCCCAAAAACAACGCCTAATCACGCTTTTGAAAGAAGAACGAATGGCGTTTATCAATGAACAGTTTGCTAACGATGATAAAAAATGGGAGATAAGAAAAGTAAGTCGTTCATTTAATCTCATTGGAAGTGGCACAACGCCAGAGGCAGGAAATCCTCAATATTATCAAAATGGCGAAATTAATTGGATAAACACAGGAGACTTAAATGATGGTTTATTAGAGTTTTGTAATAAGAAAATTACAAAATTAGCATTTGATAGTTTTTCATCTTTAAAGATTTACCCAAAAGGAACTTTATTGATTGCCATGTATGGAGCAACTATTGGGAAAACGTCTATTTTGGGCATAGAAGGATGTACTAATCAAGCCTGTTGTGCTTTGGCTGACAGTCCCTTTTTTGATATAAAGTTTGTATTTTACTGGTTTTTAGGAAATAAACAAGCAATAATAAACCTGAGCTATGGAGGTGGACAACCAAATATTAGCCAAGAGGTAATTAGAACTTTAAAAATACCATGCCCCCCTCTGAAAACCCAGCAAAAAATTGCAGAAAGTATCGAAACCACCACGGGCAAGATAGATGCTACCTTAGCCAAAATAGTGCAAGAAATTGAGTTGTTAAAAGAGTATCGAGTAGCGTTAATTTCGGAGGTTGTTACGGGGAAAATTTCAGTGGTGTAAATGCTAAATTCCGATTTATCAATAGCGAGGAGTTTAAACCCCTCGCTATTGATAAATCGGAATTGTGTATGTAATTTCCTGAAAATGAGACACTTACTATTAATTATTCATTAATAACTGTTAATTAATAAAGGTTCATTTGAAATAGTCTCAATCGTTTTATCAGAATATTCTTCTAACTGGTTTTCATGCCATAGTCGCACGTGTTTCACCTCTTTCAAAGATTCAATCGCAGACTGATACGCACTTATCAAAGCAGGTTGTTTAGGGCGAGCAATTAATAAATCAAAATTGGCATTTTTTTGAATGGCGAAATCTTGTAATCTACTCAATTTTCCTAATTGTTCATCGGCTTTTCTTCTGATAGAATCACTTTTTTGAAGGTCAAAACTCACAGGGTCAATCAAATTAAGCGTTCCGTTTTGCCACGCAAAAGGAAAACGATACTCCTTAACAGAGAAATTTTCTTGAATATTCAGTTTTGTTGATTCACTGACCTTTCTTCTGATTTGCCGTCTAAATTCATTGACCAAATATAAATCATCGTGGCGTTTGGGAGCTTCCTCAAAGTCATAGAGTGATAAATATAATTGAGCAATTTGATTAGCAACAACGGGTAAATCGTCAGAATATAAAACGGTATTTCTCAGTTTACTGAACTGCAAGGCACTCGAATCACGAACCAATATTTCATTATTGATAAATGTTTCGGGCGACTCCTGATAGTCATTAAAAAGCTCAGATTGCTTGTTCAATTGAGCTGTACGTGCTTGAATTCCCTTAAAGTAAGAACGCAAAGCCTTCTCAGGAAAATTTGGGTATGCCGCTTTAAGTCTCGTAAGGCGTTCTGGGTGAATAAAATATATTTGACGTTGCTCTGGGAAAATTGCCAATACGCCCACATTCATCACTTCGCCAGTGAGGGCAGAGTGATGATACTGTAAGAGGCTATATTGAAAGAGCGAGTTCATGATATGCTGTATTTATAAGATTATTTTCAAATATAGAAATTTTTGAGTTATTTACCATAAAATCACATTTTCAATTACTAAAACCTAATGAATACACTTACCTCCGAAGCTACCCTCGAAAGTAATATCACCGATTACCTCTCTCAATCAGGCGGTTACGAAATCATCAAAGGTAAAAAAATTGACCGCCACACTGCCATTGATACAGAAACTATCCTTCATTTTCTACAAAATACCCAAGCAAATTCATGGCAAAAAAGCGAGGCAATTCACCGAGAAAAAACAGCTGAAAAACTCATAAATCGCCTATTGAAAGAATTGAATAATAGCGGGATGTTACACGTACTCAGGAAAGGATTTACGGACTATGGCGTACATTATGACATAGCGTATTTCAAGCCCGAAAGCACGCTAAACCCAGATACCATCAAGAATTACGAACAAAATATTTTGGGCGTATATCCACAGGTACGGTACAGTCTCAAAAATGATAATGAGTTAGATTTAGTCCTGGGAATCAATGGTTTACCCGTTGCCACCGTTGAACTAAAAAATCAAACATCTGGGAGTAGAAACACCGTTTTGGATGCTCAGAAGCAATTTAACGATGATAGAGATGCGAATCAACCCCTTTTTGCTTTCAAAAAAAGAACCTTAGTACATTTTGCCGTTGATACTGACGAAGTGTATATGACCACTCGTTTAGACGGGGAAAAAACCTATTGGCTACCTTTCAATCAAGGCAATAATAACGGCAAAGGAAATCCGTTAAATCCTGACGGTTTCAGAACTGCCTACTTATGGGAATACGTTTGGACAAAAGATAGTTGGATGGATATTTTAGGGCGATTTATGCACCTTGAAATTGAAGAAAAAATTGATAAAGCCACGGGAAAAAATACGTGGTCGAAAAAATGCTTTTTCCACGATTTCACCAATTGCAAGCCGTCCGAAAGATGATTAGTGATGCTCGTGAAAATGGCGTTGGGAAGAACTATTTGATACAACATTCGGCAGGTTCGGGCAAAAGTAATTCTATTTCGTGGTTGGCATATCGGCTTTTTAGTTTGTATAACGCCCAAGACCAAAAGGTGTTTGATAACGTGATTGTGATTACTGACCGAACCGTTTTAGACCGTCAATTACAAGACAATATTTACCAATTTGAGCAAACGTCGGGCGTAGTTCAGAAAATTGATAAAAATACCGACCAACTCCGTGATGCCCTCAAAAATGGAACAGGGATTATTATTACAACGCTCCAAAAGTTTCCTTTCGTCCTGCAATCCATTGAAAAATCATTAAAAGACAAAGAAACCAAAGAAGTGGATGAGACGAAAAAAAGGGGTATTCAGAACCAAATTGCCCAACGAAAATACGCCCTCATTGTGGACGAAGCTCACAGTTCACAGTCGGGCGAAGCCACCAGTAAAGGATTAAAGAAAATTCTTTCAACAGGAGCAATAGACGAAGAGCAACCCGATTATGAAGATGAAATCAGGGATTTAATGAAATCAAGAGGACGACAAAAAAATCTCAGTTTCTTTGCCTTCACCGCCACGCCCAAAGCCCGAACCTTAGAAGATTTTGGCGTACAAGGCGAAGACGGAAAATTTGAGCCTTTTCATCTTTATTCTATGCGTCAGGCTATCCAAGAGGGTTTTATCAAAGATGTTTTGCAGGGTTACACCACTTATGAACAGTTTTATAAACTTACAAAAGCCATTGAAGACGACCCATTGTTCAACAAAAGAAAAGCCCAAATAGCGATTGGACGTTTTGCGAGTTTGCATCCGCACGTACTCCACCAAAAAACCGAAATTATCATTGAGCATTTTAGGCGAGTAGTATCCAAAAAAATTGGAGGCAGAGCCAAAGCGATGGTCGTAACGAGTTCGAGACTTCACGCTTTGAGATATTTTTTTCAATTTCAAGATTATATCAAAAAGAAAAATTATCAAGATATTAGAGCCTTAGTAGCATTTTCGGGTGAAATAAAAGATGCAGAAACGGGTTTTACCGATGGCGTAACAGAATCGAAATTGAACAAGTATTACGATAAAGTAAAACAACAATTTTTCCCGATTTCTGAAAGAGAACTACCCAGTAAATTTGATACGGATGAATTTCAAATATTGTTAGTAGCTGACAAATACCAAACAGGTTTTGACCAACCTTTGCTACACACGATGTACGTTGATAAGGCTTTATCAGGCGTTCGGGCAGTACAAACACTCTCACGGCTTAATCGTACTTGTGTAGGGAAAGAAGACACCTTTGTCTTGGACTTTGTAAATAATCGGGAAGATATTTTAGGGTCATTCCAACCTTATTACGAACTAACCAACTTAGAATCAAGCACCGACCCAAATTTATTGTATGACATTAAGAAGCTATTAGATGAGCGTCAGGTATATTGGGCTTCGGAGATTGAAGGATTTTGTATGGCTTATTTTTCAAAAGGCAATCAATACAAAAATCAAGGGAAAGTCAATTCATTCCTCGACCCAGCCATTGACCGTTTCAAAGGACTTGCAGAAGATGAACAAGAAGAATTTAAAGGACAATTAGTGGCGTGGACAAGGTTGTATTCGTTTTTATCCCAAATAATGCCTTTTCAAGACATTAAGTTAGAAAAATTCTTTGCGTACAGTAAAATTTTACTGAACAAACTTCCAAAGAAAAACCTTTCAGAACGCTTAAAACTTTCAGACGAAGTGGCGTTAGAATATTACCGAATCCAAAAGATTGATGAAGGGAATATCATGCTTGAACAGCAAGGCGATTACACTATAAAAGGAGCATCACAAGTAGGAATACCAATAAGTGAAGAAAACCAAGAGCGATTATCACAAATCATTAATATTTTAAACACTCGTTTCTCAACGGATTTTACGGATGCTGATAAATTATTTTTCGACCAGATAGAAGCGGAGTTAATTTTAGACGAAAATCTTATTAGTCAAGCAAAAAATAACTCAATAGAAAACTTTAAGTACGGATTTGATGAAACATTTGTTCAAAAACTGATTGGAAGAATGGAGCAAAACCAAGACATTTTTAATAAGATTTTGGACGATAAAGATTTCGGAGTAGTCGTAAAAGCATGGATGTTAGAAAAAGTTTACAAAAAGATTAATCAAACCTAAAATATTTTCCACTTACCCATTTGCTTACCCATTTAATAAAAAACCCCTCATACGTTACGTACAAGGGGTTTTTAGTGGTAAAAGGCGGACTCGAACCGCCGACACACGGATTTTCAGTCCGATGCTCTACCAACTGAGCTATTTCACCATTCACTTTTTTTGGTAATTCCCAATGTGTCATTTGGGACTGCAAAGGTAGGGAAAAGTTTTACTTCTGCAAAAACTACTTTGAAAAAGATTTAAAAAAATATAAAATAGTATGCTTGCATAACATTTTTCAAACAACAATCTTTGTATGGGTTTCGGTGAACGGGTAATGGTAAACGGTTCACGGTAAAATTTCAACATTTTAAATATATTTGTGTTTAGTTTATAATTAGAAAATTATTCCCTTAAATTGGATAGTATGCCGTTCACCGTGTACCGTTCACCTTTAACCGATATTACATCATGCACATTCTTCAACAAATTCTTTTCGTACTGGCTCTTGGAGGAGCTGGTTTCTTAATTGCTAATCGAATTGGCATTATCAAGAAATCTATTCAATTAGGTCGTGCCGAAAACCGTTCTGATAACCCCTCTGAACGCTGGGGAATCATGTTCAGGATTGCTCTTGGACAAAAAAAGATGTTCGATAAACCAGTCGTGGGTATCATGCACTTTGTTATTTATGCAGGATTCCTTTTGATAAATGTTGAGGTTCTCGAAATCATCTTGGACGGAATCTTGGGTACGCACCGTCTTTTCGCCCCTTTCTTGGGTGATTTTTATCGTCTTTTAATCAACTTCTTTGAGTTCTTGGCGTTTGGCGTTTTAGTGGTTTGTGTGATTTTCTTAGCTCGTAGAAATATTACTAAGGTCGAAAGATTGCAACCAACTCGTCACCGTGAATTAAATGGTTTTCCTGTGATTGATGCCAACACAATTCTTTGGGCAGAAATTATTTTAATGACGGCTCTATTAACAATGAATGCTGCCGATAGTGTTCTCCAAGACCGTGGCAATGAGCATTATCACCAAGTTGGCTCATTTGCATTCTCAGGATTCTTGAAACCTTTATTTACTTCTTTCTCAGATACAGGTTTGGTTGCCTATGAAAGAATTGCTTGGTGGTTACATATTTTGGGCATTTTGGGCTTTGCCTTGTACGTAACTTACTCAAAGCATCTTCATATTTTCTTGGCATTTCCAAATACCTATTTCTCAAATCTTGAACCAAAAGGAGAAATGGCAAATATGCCCGACGTAACGAAGGAAGTTCAAATTATGTTAGGAATGGCTCAACCAGACGCTAATTCTCCCACAGAAATTGCCCGTTTTGGAGCAAAAGATGTGAAGGATTTGACTTGGAAAAACCTCATGGATGCCTACTCATGTACACAATGTGGACGTTGTACGGATGCCTGCCCTGCCAACATGACGGGTAAACAATTATCGCCAAGAAAAATCATGATGGACACTCGTAACCGTTTGGAAATCGTAGGGGCAAACATGGCAGCCAACGGTGGAAACTTCGTGGATGATGGCAAATCGCTGTATGGCGACCATATTTCTGCCGAAGAACTTCGTGCTTGTACAACCTGCAACGCTTGCGTACAGGAATGCCCCATTAATATTTCGCCATTAGATATTATCTTACAAATGCGTCGCTACCAAGTGATGGAAGAATCTGATGCCCCAGCGTCTTGGAATGCCATGTTCTCGAACTTAGAAAACAACCAAGCTCCTTGGAAATTCTCTCAGAGTGATAGATTTAATTGGGCGGAGGGAGTTAAATAATTGTAATTTGATAAATTAATCGTAAAAACCCGTTTAGGCAACAATGGCTTGAACGGGTTTTTTGATAAAACCTGCCCCTTATTTAAGTAAAATCATCTGAAAAATTCTACCTTTGTTTTCCACAAAAAATTTCAGTAAAATGCCCCTTACCAAAGAACAAGCCCTCAAACAATACTACGGTTACGATAAATTTAGACCGCTACAAGCAGATATTATTGACTGGGTTCTTTATGGACAGGACGCAATGGTGCTGATGCCAACGGGCGGTGGGAAATCGGTGTGTTTCCAAATTCCTGCCCTTATTATGCAGGGGCTTACGCTGGTGATTTCTCCCTTAATTGCCCTCATGCACGACCAAGTACAAGCCCTCAAAGCTAATGGAGTTCCAGCCGAATATTTAAACTCTTCGCTGACTACCCAACAACAATCCGCCATCGAGCGACAAGTGCGTGAAGGGGAGTTGAAGTTATTATATATTTCTCCCGAAAAATTATTTACACAAGGTTATTTAGATTGGATTAAATCCCTGAATATTAGCCTCTTTGCCGTTGATGAATCGCACTGTGTATCAACTTGGGGGCATGATTTTAGACCTGAATATACTAAATTACACGTCCTTAAAGAGGCGTTTCCGAATGTCCCTGTCATTGCATTAACCGCCACCGCAGACCGTGTTACTCGCAAGGATATTCTTACGCAATTAGGTATTCCCGAAGCCAGAACTTTCATTTCTTCTTTTGATAGACCTAATCTGTCGTTGTCGGTTTTGCCAGGGAGAAATCGGGTGAAAATTATTCAAAATTTTATTGCAGAACGCCCCCGTCAATCAGGCATTATTTACTGTTTGAGTCGTAAAAATACAGAAACAGTTGCCGAGGCTTTACAGAAAGCGGGTATCAAAGCAAAATTTTATCACGCAGGAATGCCCGCCACTGACCGTTCCAAAGTTCAAGATGCCTTTATCCGTGATGATGTGCAGGTGATTGTGGCAACGATTGCGTTTGGAATGGGTATTGACAAGTCCAATGTTCGTTGGGTAATCCACTATTCGATGCCCTCAAATGTGGAGAGTTTTTATCAAGAAATTGGTCGGGCAGGTCGTGATGGTGTAAAGGCAGATACTTTACTCTTTTATACTTATCAAGATGTAATGATGCGGAAAGACATGATTGCAAACTCTGAATTACCCCCAGAAATGAAGGAAGTTCAGAACGCAAAATTGGACAGAATGAAGCAATATGCCGAAGCCGAAATATGCCGCAGACGAATATTATTGAGTTATTTTAACGAAGAAGTAACCCAAGATTGTGGTAATTGTGATGTCTGTAAAAACCCTCCTATGCGATTTGACGCTACATTATTGGCTCAAAAAGCTCTTTCTGCGATGGCTCGTACCAATGAAAAAATAGCAATGACAATGGTGATTGATATTTTGAGAGGGTCGAATAATCGAAAGATTGTTGATAATCGTTATCACGAAATAAAAACCTTTGGGGCGGGCAAAGAATTGAAGGCGGATGAGTGGGCGGATTACCTCCAACAAATGCTCAATTCGGGCGTGATGGATATTGCGTATGACGAAGGACACGCCTACCGACTCAACAATGCCTCATGGGCAGTTTTGAAGGAAGGTCGCAAGGTGCAATTGGTTCGTTACAAACCTTTTGAAGAACGTCAGGCGGAACGTGAAGTTCTTGCTCCGAAAGAGAAAACCAAGAAAGAAGTTATCAAGGATGCTTTATTTGAAAAATTACGTGAACTTCGCAAGCGTTTGGCGGATGATAAGAACTTGCCGCCATTTGTAATATTCTCAGATGCTACGCTCTCGGATATGTCGCAACAGAAGCCTATTTCGCAAGACGCAATGCTGAATGTTTCGGGCGTGGGACAGCAAAAATATCAGCAATACGGAGAGATTTTTATTCGAGAAATTCGAGAATTTTTGAAAACCGTTCCAAAAAGTAGCTCCTCGACAGGGATTGATACAGTTCAATACACTTATCAATTATACCAAGAAGGCAACTCTGTGGACGAAATAGCACGGATTCGGGGATTGAGTCCCGTTACAATTTTTTCACATTTGAGTAAATTATACGAAGAAGGCAAAAACATAGATTTTAGCCCATTCATTAATAAATTTCAGTACAACGAAATCATCGGGGCTGCTAAAACGATGGGCGTAAAGAAGGGAAATAGCCTAAAAGAACTCTACGAAGCAATGGATATGAAACATGACTATTCCGTGATTAGAATTGCCTTGTCCATTTGGTCGAGGGGTGGAGTAATATAAAATTAAAACAGAATCAAAATGACCGATATCCTTCTATTAATTGGCTCAATCATTTGCCTCCTCATAGGCTTGGCGGGTGCAGTATTACCTTTGCCTGGACCACCCATAAGTTTGATTGGACTGTTCATGTTGCACTACTCAAAATACGCCCAATTTGACCGTAAAACGCTCATTTTCTTTACTGTACTGACGGTAGGTATGAGTATATTCGACTACTACGCACCCATCTGGGGAACAAAGAAATTTGGGGGTACAAAATACGGTTCTTGGGGTTCAACAATTGGACTTTTATTGGGGATTTTCTTTACACCAATCGGAATGTTTTTGGGAGCTTTTTTAGGGGCATTTATCGGAGAAATTCTTGGTAAAACTGAACCAAAAGTAGCCCTCAAAGCTGCCATTGGCTCATTCATTGGATTGATAACGGGTATTGTGGGGAAGGTTCTTTTGTGTTTGGCTATGATTATATTGGCGGCAATGGCGATAGGAGAATACTTTATGATAATGGGGTAGAGATTAGAGGATAGAGTTCAGAGAATAGATGATTGATAGAAATCACACAGATAATCTGAACTTTATAACCTCTATTCTCTAAAATCTAACCTCTAGTCTCTGGTATCTTCTTCCCCGCTAATTGTCCGCAAGCCGCATCAATATCTTTTCCACGTGAACGGCGGACATTGATAATCATGTTTTTTGCTTCTAAAAATCCTGCAAATTTTGCTAAGGTTTGTGGGTCGGTGTTGGTATAATTTGCCTCTGCAATGGGGTTATATTCGATGATATTAATTTTGCAAGGAAACTGTTTAGCAAATTCCCAAAGTTCACGGGCATCTTCCAAGGAATCATTAAATTTATAAAAAAGGATATATTCTAACGTAATTCTACTCCCCGTTTTTTTATAAAAATGCAACAACGATTCTTTCAAAGCCTCTAAGGTATTTGACTCGTTGATGGGCATAATTTCGTTACGTTTTATG
>JAYUOX010000170.1:0-14064 GCA_043760595.1 Cytophagales bacterium | reverse complement strand
CTTTAAGTCGCAAGACCCCTTACAAGGGTTCAAAACCCTTGTAAGGGGGTAGTTTAGGACATAAAAATGGTTCTGCGACTTAATCTTTATAATTCCGTAAATAAATACCACCAAGAAAATATAGACGTGAACCCTACCTCAATTATTATTGCCCAACAAGAAAAAATCATGGTCGATGCCATTAAAAATGCGTTGATTCATGAAGGTTTTGAAGTGAAGGCAACCTCCTCATCGTTTGCAGAAACCTTAGAAAGTCTCAAAAAATACAATCCAGAAATTTTGATTCTGGGTAGTAGTTTGTCGGGTATGAGCAATTTAAAAGTCTTGGAAAACCTTAACGTTAATCCATCCACAAAAGTTATTCTTTACACTCGGAACACAGAGCTGGAAGATGCTTTAACCGCTATTAAAAAAGGTGTTATGGGCTATTTGAACGTAAATACAGACATAGAAGAACTGATGACTTGCGTAAAAGCGGTCATAAACGGCTCAAAGTTTTTGTGTCATATTACCCGAAACTCACTCTTTTTAATGGATAATCAGCAACCCGTCAAACCCATTAAAAATAATAAATTATCTGATCAAGAAAACCGTATTATTAGTTTAGTAGCCGAAGGAAAAACCAATGATGAAATTGCCAATATTTTGAATATTGCTTCAAATACTGTCAATAATCATCGGGCAAATATTAGAAAAAAATTGGATTTGAAGGGGGGCAAAAGTATTTTATTACAGTATGCTATTTCTCAGAAGAATTATTACGGGTAGGTTTTCAGAGAATAGATTTTAGATTAGTAGAGAATAGAAAACAACCTAAAGTAGGTAAACTCGAACGGGTATGCCTACTTTTTTTATTGTAAATACTTGGTTTCATAGTCCATAAAAGCTAACCTCTAACCTCTAAAACATAAATCTACTACACAAAATTTCGTAATTAGTAGAAAAACGACTATTCAAATTTGAAAAATGATAGAAAACGACTATTGACAAACCCCGTTTTATAAAGTTGCTTTGTGTTATATTTCGAAAGTGGTATTTCAGAAATTAGTAATAGCCTACACCTACAAACATTCTTGTATCGTAACTGTGATTAGTTACCAAACCTGATCCGCAACAGTCAGGTTTTTTTATGTCCTTGTGATAATCCGTAAGTCCTATTTTGTAATTTTGGTTAAACTTACAGAAATACAAAATGCTTGACATCATTTCTCAGGAGCTTAACGAAGCTCAAATCGTACTTCAAAATTTCCTTTCCGATGAAAAAAATATTGCTAATATTGAAGCCTCAGCTCGTTTGATGGCTTCGGCAATTGAGTCGGGTAATAAAATAATTTCTTGTGGTAATGGTGGTTCGCATTGTGATGCCATGCACTTTGCCGAAGAATTATCGGGGCGTTATCGGGAAAACCGTAGAGCTTTGCCCGCCATTGCGATTTCGGACGTTTCGCATCTTTCGTGTGTAAGTAACGATTATGGGTATGAATTTGTATTCTCTCGTTTTGTGGAAGGGCTTGGAAATCAAGGAGATGTGTTGTTGGGAATCTCAACAAGTGGCAACTCTGAGAACATTATCAAAGCCGTGGAAGCCGCCCATGCAAAGGGGATGAAGGTCATTATCCTCTCGGGAAAAGACGGTGGAAAATTAGCTGGTAAAGCCGATGTAGAAATCAGAGTACCCCATTTTGGTTATGCAGACCGTATTCAAGAAATTCATATCAAGGTGATTCATATTTTGATTTTATTGATTGAAAAAATGGTGATTGGGTAAAAATCTAAAACAAAATGGCATTAATTTCCAAGAAAAAAATCCCCTTCAAAATCAATCTCCAACTCCGTAAATACCTCAAAAAATACGGACGAGAAACCATTATGCCCATCCAATACGCTGATTTACTGAGGTTTGACAGTTCGATTAGTTTGTACGATAAAAAGGGAAATGATACCCTTTGGATAACGGTTTTCTTTCCTTACAACGAAATTGAGAATATTTACGAAGGGCTAAAAAAAATATACGCTGACCTTAAAACTGACGGTAATCAGGAGGTTATCAAACACCTCACCGTTGACCGTGTGGATTTGTGTACCTACGGCAACACGCAACCTTTTCGGATAAGAATTGTCAACAGAGTAAATGATAACTTTGATTATTTCTATATCAAAAGAGCCGATTGTTCACGGGTGTATGGCATGGAATTAGAACATTTATTGTCGCCCAATCGAATCAGTTATTTGACCTACGAAAATACCTTAGTTGAAGAACATATTGCGGGAATTCCTGGCGACCAGTTTTTTACAACCTATTTGAATAGTCCTAAAATAAATCAAATCCGTTTGGCAAAAGAGTTCGTAAAATTCAATGAACGATGTTTTGTGATGCTTTTAGGAGATATGCACTCCTCAAATTTTGTGGTAGATATTACGCCCGATTTTGAGGAGGATTACTACCGAATCAGAGCCATTGATTTTGACCAACAGTCCTACGAAGGCAAACGGACGGTCTATCAACCCCAATATTTCAAACAGAATAATCCGCTGATTGAAATGGGCATGAAACACATGACTCCCGAGTCCGTGAAACAGTACCAAATCGAAGAGCGTTCGCTGATTTCTAATCGCTTAAAGGTTGAAAATCAGCGAGTTTACGAATTAATGACTATCATGTCGAAAGACGATATTTCTTCGGAAGAAAACACCACTCAACTCAAAACGGAGCTATCTCAATTTTATAAAACGGATAAATTTTTGAAGTGCAAAACGATGGGTGAAGTCGTCTGGGCGAGTTTGGAACAGGTGATGGGGCATTAGGAATGAATTATTGTGGGATATTTTTTTGCAAGGGCGTATCGCATACGCCCGTTTGATTGACACACCCATTCTGTTGATACACCCATTTCGTCCGAGGGCGTATGCAATACGCCCCTACGTGAATTAAAATGTTAAAAATCCAAGCAATATAATGGAGTTATCTTCTGTATTCTAAAAAGAACAAAGCTAAAACTTCAAATATTTCAATACCATGACTCGTTACGAATTTTTAAAATCAATGGGCTTTACAGGTGCTGCACTGATGGCGGCTTTGACTTCTTGTGTCAATCAAGAAGATACTTATATCCCTGTTACAAAAATCAATTTGAATGCCACGCCCACAAATATAACCCCCGTTACGCCCACAACTTCAACAAGTAGCTTGAATGCTATTGTCAATCCGTTACTGAAAATTGATTTGGCAACCTCGGCATTAAAAACGGTTGGTGCTTATGTTATTCAGAGCAACATTGTAGTGGCTCAGGTCAGTGCGGGGGCGTATGCTGCCGTAACGAATCTGTGTTCACACGAGCCTAAGCGTAAAGTGGTTTACGATAAAAATAGTTTGCAGTTTTATTGTACCGACCACGGAGCAACTTTCGATTTGAAAGGTGTACCGCTTCCAAATTCGATAACAAATAGGTCAATCACAGCTTACCAAATTGCTACGGATGGCAAGACTTTGGTGGTGTATTAGGCTGACTATCAACATAATAATACTTAGACTCCTAATCATGAACTCTAAAAAAATTTTACTCATTTTCACCATTATTTTATTCTCTCCGACGGTTTTTTCACAAAACCTTCCAAGAGAATTTTATTTTTCAACTGATGGTAAAATGTTACAGTCGGGTGGTAAACCTGCGACTGGCGTTTATGATGAAGCCAAGATTACGACAATCAACATCACCTTTACGCAAGCGGATCATATCGCCCAAATGAAGGCAAATTATGCTGCCAAAAAGGATATTTTGGCAAGTATGACCATCAACGGCGTTAAGTATGACAGTATCGGAGTGCGTTTCAAAGGACAAACGTCCTATCAACGAGTGGCGAGTACGACTTCTGAGAAATTTTCGTTTAATGTTTCCTTAGATTTTATCAAACCTAAACAAAATATTGGGGGTTATCAGACTTTTAACCTCAATAACTCCTTTGAAGACCCATCGTATTTGAGAGAAATTTTTTATTATCACAACATCAGAAGACATATGTTGGCGGCAAAAGCCAGTTTTGTGCATCTTTATATCAATGGAAAAGATTGGGGAACGTATCAAAATATTCAGCAACAAAATAAGGACTTTTTGAGTGAGTGGTTCCCAAATAATGATGGCTCAAACTGGCGATGCGAACCTCCTACGGGTACAACTACAACCCCTCCAACGGGCGGCGGCGGTGGTGGTGGAGGCTTCGGTGCGGGGACTTCTTCTTTGAACTATATTGATGACGACACCACAACCTACAAAAAATATTATACCCTCAAAAGTTCAGACCAAAAACAACCGTGGCAAGACTTCCCGCAAATGACTAAGGCTTTGAACAAAACGGAAATCCCAAAATTGGAAGAAGAGGTAGGGAAATATTTAGACATTGACCGTGAAACGTGGCATTTGGCTTCTGAAAATATTTTTGGGGATGATGATAGTTACATCAACAAAGGCGGGTCGGATTATTACTTAACCCACGAAACCACCACGGGACGTTTTATTTCGTATGATTATGATGGAAATACCGTCATGGCAACGAATGCAACCAATTGGAGTCCGTTTTATGGTCAAGAAAAAACAACACTTCCATTATTGAATAAACTTTTGCAAGCCCCAACCATCAGACAGCGATATTTAGCTCATTTGCGAACCTTGATTTCTGAGTATTTTGACATAACGACTTCCTCTGCATTATTGGATAAATACGCCGCTCAGATTGACTCAGTCGTAAAAGCTGACCCCAAAAAACCAACGACTTACGCCCAGTTTCAGTCTGAAATTCCGAAGATAAAAACGTTTATTTCTTCTCGTAGAAATTCATTGTTGAGTAATGCCGAAGTTAAAGAAATTGCTCCAGCTATTCAATCCGTTAATATGCTTGCCAACGGTGTAGCTTGGCAAAAACCAACTGATAATCAAGATATTACGATTCGTTCTGCGATTGCAACGGGTTCAACGGCTTCACAAGTTTTTTTGTATTATGGAACAGAATTGTATGGTCGTTTCACGAAAATAGAAATGTTTGATGATGGAAAAAATGACGATGGGGCGGCAAAAGATGGCGTTTTTGGGATAAAAATTCCGAAGCAAAAAGCTGCAACTTATGTGCGTTTTTATGTAGAAGCGGTGGGTACAAATACTGCCAAATCAGTGAGTTACGCACCCGTAGGAGCGGAACACGATGTCTTTATTTATCAGGTACAATTGGGCAGCTTGAGTACGTCCAACACCATAGTAATCAACGAGTTAGTGGCTTCAAACAAAACGGGAGCGAAGGACGAAAATAATCAATTTGAAGACTGGATTGAGCTGTATAATAAAAGTGATGTTGCGGTGGACGTGAGTGGATATTTTGTAACGGATGATGTTACAAAACCAAAAAAATGGGCAATTCCAACGGGTACGAAAATGGCAGGAAAAGGTTATTTAATTCTTTGGGCGGATGAGGACGAAAAACAGGGCGTTTTGCATACTAATTTTAAGTTGTCGGGCGATGGCGAATTTGTTTATTTATACACACCACAAGAGCAATTGGCGGATAGTGTATCGTTTGGTATTCAGCAAAATGATGTGGCTTTTGCTCGTAATCCCAACGGAACGGGTAAGTTCAAAGCTCAAGCCCCAACCTTTGGAACGGATAATGATAAAGCCACTACGGGTGGAGGAACAACTGTCATAATTCCATTGGCAAGTGAAGAACCACAACCACTTTTTGCGATAAAAATTATCCCAAATCCAACCACTCAGGAGTTTAGCATTAGAATAGAAGGCATTAAAAAACCAACCAAAATACAAATACTCAATACGCTCGGAATGGAAATGTATCAAGCTGATTATCAGAATGATATGACAGTTTCAGTTGCTAATTATCCAACGGGTGTTTACTTTGTTCGCTGTGAAAATATTGTCCAAAAATTAATTGTAAAATGAAATTATTGAGTATTGTCTTCCTAAGTGTTTTTTCCTTCAATTCAAACATTGAATGGACAACCGATTTTGCCAAAGCCAAAACCGAGGCAAGTTCTAAAAACAAATACATCCTCTTGAATTTCTCGGGCTCAGATTGGTGTGGACCTTGTATGAAATTGAAAAAAGAGGTCTTGGATTCAGAAGATTTTTTGAAATTTGCGGAGACAAAATTAGTTTTGGTAAGAGCCGATTTTCCAAGAAGTAAAAAGAACAAATTATCGCCCGAATTGACAAAACACAATGAAGGGCTTGCTGAAAAATATAACAAAGAAGGCAAATTTCCTCTGACCGTTTTGATTGATGCCGAAGGAAATGTCGTAAAATCGTGGGATGGTTATACGTCTGCGATGTCGATTGCGAATATGAAAGCTGATATTGAGAAGGTGGTAAAATTGAAGTAAAATTACTGTAGCTCGAAGTGGCACTTCGAGAGCGGAGTCCTAATATTCGACGATTCTCGAAGTGCCACTTCGAGCTACAGTAACATGAAAATCAATTCAAAAGTCCAAAAACTAATGGGTAATCGCTTTGAAATAAGCGTAGTGAGTGAGGATGAAATTTGGGCAAATGAACGAATAGAAAATGCTATTTCTGAAATCAGTAGAATCGAACAATTACTGACCACTTTCAAACCCAACAGTCAGACCAATCTCATCAACGACCATGCAGGAATCAAGCCCGTTCAGGTCGATAAAGAAGTTTTTGATTTAATCCAACGGTCTCTCAAAATCTCTCACCTCACGCAAGGAGCATTTGATATTACTTACGGTTCGATTGATAAAATGCTTTGGAATTTTGATACAAAAATGACCTCATTACCTGATAAAGAAACTGCCAAAAATATGGTCAGACTCATTGATTATCAGAAAGTTATCTTAAATCAAAATGAACAAACTGTATATTTGCAAGAAGAAGGAATGAGGATAGGTTTTGGAGGAATTGGCAAAGGCTACGCCGCCGAAATGGCAAAACAATTGATGATTATAGAAGGCGTAAAAAGCGGCGTAGTAAACGCTTCGGGTGATTTGACTACTTGGGGGAATCAACCCGACGGCAAGCAATGGACTATTGGCATAGCCGATCCAAACCACAAAAATAAGACCTTTTCGAGCCTCAATATCAGCAATATGGCAGTGGCAACTTCGGGTGATTATGAGAAGTTTGTGATGATTGATGGTAAACGGTACTCACATACGATTAATCCAAAAACGGGCTTACCCATAACAGGCATCAAAAGTGTAACCATCATCGCTCCCAATGCTGAATTGGCGGATTCGTTGGCAACCCCCGTAACGGTCATGGGCGTGAAAGTAGGTTTAGATTTAATCAACCAACTCCAAGGAATTGCTTGCGTGATTATTGACGATAATGACAAAATGTTTACCAGTAAAAATATTAATATCAAATGAAACAAAAACTTATCAAAAATACGCTTATACTCGCATTAGGAGCAATATTTATGTCCTCGTGCGTAAGTGTAAAAGAATACCAAAAAAGCCGAATCAATGATTCTGAGATGGAATTAGCTGCCCGTAAAGCCGAAAAATTTGAAACCAGTTTCTACCTTTATCGTGAAGGAGCTGCGGGAGCAAATGGAGGAAAAAGTGGGGGAGGTTGTGGGTGTAATTAAGTTTTAGGGGTTAGGTGTTGGGTGTTAGGATTTAGTTAAACCTTCCCAATCTGACTCCACCAATGCCCAACCACAATCCCCCAAATCCAAACAAATGAAAAAAATCATCATAACCGCTGGTTTATTAGTAAGTATGTTGTTCCGAGGTACTGCCCAAAGTAGTACAACGGAAGAAGAATCTTACGAAAAACGCAAATTAAAAATAGACGAAATCAACTTTGTTTCGAGTTATTACAACCAAGACGGCGATAAATCAGCCGTTACGGGAGGAATCGGCACAGAATTACTGACGGATTATGCTAATTCTTTTGACCTAAAAATGTCAAAATACGACCTCAAAAATCGTCAGCATAATTTTACCTTAGATTTCAACATTGACTATTATACTTCGGCATCATCGGACAATATTGACGAAAGGACAATTTCGGGAGCCTCCCGTAAGGATACTCATATTTATCCTTCGGTTTCGTGGAGTATGAAAAATACAAAAACGGGCATCACTCAAGGCTTAACTTACTCATATTCAACCGAATGGGATTATAAATCACACGGTTTTACTGCCAGTTGGGCGAAGGCATCAAAGGATAATAATCGAGAATTGAGCGTAAAAGCCAGTGCTTTTATTGATAGATGGACCATTATTTTACCCATAGAATTTCGGACGAGTACCGCAAATTCCAGAGGTTCACAGGAAACAAAACCTCGGAATTCTTACAACGTTTCGCTGTCGCTTTCGCAGGTGATTAATGAACGATTGCAGTTGATGGTGGTTGCCGAACCTCAATATCAAGAAGGACTTTTGAGTACGCCTTATCACCGAGTATTTTTTTCGGATAATACTAAAATCGTTGAGAAATTGCCAGGAAGTCGTTTTAAAATTCCTATTGGATTAAGAGCCAGTTATTTTTTTGGAGACAATACCATCCTTAGAGCATTTTATAGATATTATGCCGACAGTTGGGGAATGACCGCCCATACTATCAATTTGGAAGGTTCTTACAAGATTACGCCTTTTATCTCTATCAGTCCGTATTATCGGTTAAATAGTCAAACGGCAGTAGATTATTTTCAGCCATATCAACAAAATAATGCTGCAAGTGCTTATTACACAAGCGATTACGATATTTCAGATATGAATACCAACTTCTATGGTTCGGGCGTGAGGTTCGCTCCTGTGAATGGTATTTTGGGCATAAAAAGTTTGAGTAGCCTCGAACTTCGTTATGGACATTATACCCGCACAACGGGCATGGTGGCGAATATTGTAACGATGCACTTGAAGATGAAGTAGTATTTTCTATGTTCGATTTTCGGGATTCGATGTTGGGAAAACGGAAATAGTTACAAATGTCGCAAAGAATTATCCTTGCGACATTTTTTTATGCGAACAAATAAAATTGTTAATTATTTACTGATAATTGTTAATTGAATTTGGGGGTATAACGAAAATTGATTGTCTTGAAGATGAAATATCCGATTGGAATTGTATTTTTGTGGAGTTGATAATTCACCTCCACCGTTTTTAATGATACAAATTCCAGATTCAGATATTTTATTGGCTATCCGTCAGGGTAATGAACGTGTTTATGAAACAGTTTTTCGCAAACATTATCAAGCCCTATGCAATTATGCGTGTGGAATTTTGAAGGATATGGACGATGCTGAGGAGGTAGTCCAATCCATTTTTTTGAAATTTTGGGAACAACGTGAAAGCATTGAAATTAGCGTTTCGCTGAAATCATATTTGTACCGTGCGGTTCATAATACTTGTTTGAATCGAATAAAACACCTCAAAATTCAAGAAACCTATCGCCAGTATGTAGGAGATTATTTGGAAGAAACTTTTGATTCGGCAACGGAGATAATGGATAAAGTAGAGTTGGAAAATCGAATTTCGGATGCCCTCGAAAAGCTCCCCGAACAATGTAGAATCATCTTTAAAATGAGCCGTTTTGAAGAATTAAAATACCAAGAAATTGCGGATAAATTAGGACTTTCAATCAAGACAATTGAAAACCAAATTGGAAAGGGATTAAGAATTATGAGAATGGAACTCGCTGATTATCTGCCAGTTGTGTTTTTATTTATGTTAAATTTATTGTAGCCACCAAGACACGGAGGCACTAAATTATATAAGAAAAAGAAAAAACAGTGCCTTGGTGTCTTCGTGGCAATATTAAAATATTCAACCACTAAAAAAAGAGATTTGTAAGGTTTCCAATGTTGGAAAAGTATCTCAAAAAAACAATGAATAACGAACAAACCATAGACGACTTATTGGCAAAATACCTCGCCGACGAGACGGACATTCACGAGTCAGATACTGCCAGTGAGTGGATTATTGCGTCTGAGGATAACCAAAAGACTTTTGACCATTCCAAAATCGTTTGGGATGGTACTAAAAATCTTCAAAATCAACAAAAAGTAAATGTTGATGCGGCTTGGGCAAAATTAAATATTACGAAGAAAAAAGAAACAGAAAGCATTGATAATCAGGAGACTAAGCCCCTTGTAAAATTAAATTGGGTCAGTAATTTTATGAAAATTGCCGCCGTTTTGGTGGTTCTGATTGGGCTTTGGTTTGTGGCAGCCAAACAGTTTATGATTCCTAAAAATGATGTGCTATCGTTCAAATCAGGAAATCAATCTATCGAAAAAATATTACCCGACGGAACAAAAATATTATTAAGTAAAAATTCGGAAATAACCTACCCAAAGACATTTGAAGGTGATACTCGTGAGATAAATCTGACGGGCGAAGGCTTCTTCGAGGTTCACCACGATGCGGTTCATCCGTTTATCATTCACACGCAAGGCACAGATGTACGAGTATTGGGTACGTCGTTTAATGTGCGGGCGTACAATGCTCAGGTTCAGGTACTTGTAAAAATTGGACGAGTGCAATTCTCGAAAAATAACAGTAAAGTTATCTTGACAAAAGGACAAAAAGGTGAGATTTTGGCAAATGTTGATACTATTATCAAATCGGAAGTTGGCGAAGAGAAAGAAGCGATAAAAGAAAAGCTAAATTCTTTCGTTTTTGATAAAATGTCTCTGGAGGAAGTCGCAGAATCTTTATCTAAGCGATTCGGAAAAAACATAAAATTCACTCAAGATAAAATCAAAAACTGTAAATTAACCGCAACTTTCGAGAACGAAAACTTAGATAATATCATCGTCGTCATTGCCGAAACTTTCAACTTAAAGGTTGATAATCAGGCAGATACGATTGTTTTGAGCGGAGAAGGTTGTGAGTAAAGTTTCAAAAGTTGTTAAGTTACTAAGTTTCAAAGTTGTTAAGTTGCTAAATTATTGGGTTATTTAAAACCGATTCTACTATGATTTATACGGGATTCCAATTTCGTAGTTCACGGAAGCCTTCGGTGAAACCAAAGGCTTCCGTAATTTCGTATAAATCGTGGTAGAACCTTAATAACTTAGCAACTTTGAAACTTTAAGTAAACTCTATAAAATTCCATAAGCCCTAAAAATGTATGAAATTCAACACTTTAAAATATGCTTTTTATTTTGTTGTGTTTTTCATGCCTCTTTCATCATTTACCCAAACGCCCCTCCTTGAACGCCCAATTACGTTAAAGTTCAGTAACGAAAAAATCTCCGTAGTTTTAGACAATATCGCTAAGCAAGGTAATTTATCGTTTTCGTACAATTCTGATATTTTTGATGTCAATAATCGTGGTGATATTACTGTTACCAACAAGCCTGTTCGAGAGGTTTTGAACCTGATTTTCAGAGGAACAATTACCTTCAAAGTGCGAAGAAATTATATTATTTTACAGAAAAATAACCAAGAAGAGCAAAGAAAAAGCCTCATTCTTAGTGGCTATGTGATTGATAGACAGACTGATAAACCCTTAGAAAAAGTAACCATTTATGACCGTAAAAGCCTTTCGTCGGTTGTCAGTAATCAATATGGATTTTATCGTATCAAACTGTCTGTCAGCAATTTACCTATAAAATTAATTATTTCAAAAGCGGATTATGAAAAACGAATTATTATTATAAAGTCCGTTCAAAGTACCTACGAAGACATCGAATTGACCCCCATTATTTATACACCGATTGACATTCCTGTTTATGAAGATAATTCAATCGAGAAAAGAGATTCTCATCTCAATCAAGATTTATCACTTGAAAATAGACCCATTAGCCAGCCAGTTGCCCCTCCTTTCCCAGATATTACTGACGAAAACCTTTTCCCTACTTCTCCCATTATCGACTCAACACTTTACGAAAATAAATGGGATAAATTCAAAAAACGATTAGGTAAAGTTTTTGTGAGTCGCTCGCAACGCATTAATGCTCAGAACGTTGAAGATTCATTAAATCGTAATTTTCAAGTTTCATTATTACCTTTTCTCGGAACGAATAAATTGCTTTCTGGAAGTATCAGTAATGAATATTCTGTCAATTTATTGATGGGATATTCGGGCGGAGTTCGTAAATTAGAGGTAGGAGGAATTTTGAATGGCGTGCGGAACGATGTGGTAGGATTACAAGTTGCAGGAGTTGGTAATATTGTTGGAAGAACAGTGTATGGAGGACAATTGAGTTCCATTTTTAACATTGCGGGGTATTTAGACAATGGTATTCAGATGACATTAGGATTCAACGTAATCATCAAAGAATCAAGCGGTTGGCAGATTTCTGCATTCAATTTTGCCCATCGAGTTGTGGAAGGAGGAAAACAAATCGGATTAATTAATGTCGCAGATTCTACTGATACAGTACCTATCGGATTGCTGAGTTTTGTGGGCAACGGTTACAAACGCTTAGAACTATCAGTCGATGAAAACCAAACTGCCAGTTTTACTTTCAAAACGGGTGTTCAAAAGTTCTATAACATTTTGACATTACATTATAACTTTACCAGAGCCAAAGAAATTTTCGGAATTGGCTACGGCGTTGGCAGGGCTTACGAATTTGGAAGAGCATGGAAATTCAATACCGACCTTACGAGTAATTTATTGATAGAATATGATGATGTTAGTCCCAATGTGGGTTATATGTGGAAATTGGATTTGAGTTTTGAGAAGCAAATCGCTCGTAATGCGGCTGTTACTTTTGGTCCTTCTATCAAATATTTAAGTATAAATGATTATAACTCGGGGTCTTGGGCAGTAAAGCCATTTAATAAAATGCCATCTTATCGTTCTCTTTCTGCAACCAATACAAGCACCTTTTGGATTGGTTTTCAGATGGGAATTCGGATACGTTCAAAAAGAAATTAATAAAACATAACCGCATGAAAACCACGCTTTTACTTATTACACTAATCTTCTTTTGCTATCAATCAGTCGCTCAGAATTTGGTTGATACCCAAGCCTTATTTGCAAAAAATATACTAAAAAACTGGGCAAAATACAGTGTTAAAATGAAAGACGGAAGCCAAATTTTAGATGAAAATTTCGTCAAAAATGCGGCTTCAATGATTATCTTTAAGCGGGCTAATGGTTTAATTATTGTCAATGGAAAAAAAGCACAACAAGGAAAATATACACTCATGGACTCTGTTCTGATACTTGACAGAACCTCCACTTACATCATCGAAAAATTAACGGAACACGAATTTATTTTCCTCGGAAATCTTCCCAATTCGACTGAGAATGAGTTAGTTAAATACCATTACGTTGCTACCAAAGAATCTTCTGCCGAATATTTTAGTCGCCAATTTATCAAGCCCCATGTACGCATACAGGCAAATGGCGACACCGCTTATAATTTCAACGAGCATATTTTTCCCGAATTTAAAGCAGATAATATTCCACTCACTACCTTCGAGGATGTCTATGAGACTTCTTATAACATCATTGAGCATAATTTTAATTTTCCGAAAGAAACGGTAGGTAATTTTAGAGTAACTTTTGCCATTGATAAGAAAGGAGTTCTGAAAGATGTAGAAATAAAAGAGAGTTCAGATACTTCTTATAATACTAAATTGCTTCGGGCGGTTTATCAAACTCGTAAAAATTGGTTGCCCGCTACCCACAATTACAAAAATGTAGAAGTATTATTCAATTATATCTTTAATTTTGAAGACGAAAATAAGGAGGCTTTTGATGGGGAAATATATCAACTCACTTTGCAAAAAGCTAACAGGCAATTTGAAAAAAATGAGTACATACAAGCAATCAAGTTATATTCTAAATGTATTCTGATGCAAGAAAAAGATTTTGATTTTACGCCTTATTTCAAACGAGCGGATAGTTATTTTGCCTTAAAAATCAATAAAAATGCCTGTTTGGATTGGAGTTATTTAGCCGCCAACGGGCAGAAAAAGGCAGAAAAATTGTTTACGGAACATTGTATGAAATAAAAATTATTGACAGTAAAATGTAGGGGCGTATCGCATACCAATGCTGTCAACTTAAGAAATTTGTCCGATTAACGCTGGCAGGGTTTTGAATCCTGCCAGCGTTGAAACGGGGAATT